>JADZDJ010000083.1 GCA_020851115.1 Pirellulales bacterium | reverse complement strand
GACAGGCTGACGCTCCGGCAAATCACGGCAGAGCGGCAGCGACTGGTCGATTTGGTGCGATCGCGAACGATCACCGTGGAGGAAATGCGCGGCGGCACCTTTACGATTTCCAATCTGGGAATGTTTCCGGTCGACAGCTTCACCGCGCTGATTCATCCACCGCAAGCGGCCATCCTTTCCGTCGGGCGTATTCAGCAGGTTGCGACGCCGGCGGACCGCGGCGGCGTCGGATTTCGCCCGCGAATGACGTTTGGATTGACGCTCGACCATCGCGTGGCCGATGGCGCCGTCGGCGCTGCGTTTTTGAAAGACTTCATCGCCCGCGTCGAAAGCCCCGATCTGATGGCAAACTTCAATTTGGAGGCAACGTAGCATGGCACTTGTGGATGCCGAACGAGAAGAACTGCTCGAGATTTTGAGCCGAGATCGTCTGTTGGCGATGTACGAACAGATGCGAACGATTCGCGTTTTTGAAGACACGCTGCATACGCTGTTCGCCAGTGGAGAAATTCCTGGATTCGTCCACCTCTACGCCGGCGAAGAGGCCGTTGCCGTGGGGGTCATCGGCGCGCTAAAGCCCGACGACTACGTTTCCTCGACGCATCGCGGACACGGCCATTGCCTGGCCAAAGGCGTAGAGCTGAACTCCATGCTGGCGGAAATCTACGGCCGCGCTACCGGAGTCTGTAAAGGCAAGGGAGGCTCGATGCACATTGCCGACGTCTCGCGCGGCATGCTCGGCGCCAACGGGATTGTCGGCGCAGGAATGCCGCTCGCGGCCGGCGCGGCCCTTGCCGCCAAGCTCCGCCGGAGCGGCCAGGTAAGCGTTTGCTTTTTCGGCGACGGCGGCAGCAATCAGGGCACCCTGCACGAGGCCATCAATTTAGCCGCAATCTGGGATTTGCCCTGCCTGTTCGTTTGCGAAAACAATGGTTATGCCGAAGCCACTTCGCCTCGATATTCGACGAAGGTCAAGCACATCGCCGATCGCGCCGCGGCATATAACATTCCTGGTGTCGTCGTCGATGGGCAAGATGTGGTTGAAGTCTATCTGGCGGCCAGGCAGGCCGTCGAGCGGGCACGATCCGGTGCCGGTCCGACACTGATCGAAGCCAAGACCTACCGCTTCTACGGCCACTTCGAAGGGGACGCGATGAAGTACCGCACGGCCGAAGAGGTCGGGCAGTTTCGTCGCCGCGATCCGCTCAAGATCTTTGCGGAAGAAATCGCGCCGCAGGCCGAGATCAGCAGCCAGGAGATGCAAGAGATCGACGCGGCCGTTGATCGGCAGATGCAAGCGGCGATCGAATTCGCTCGGTCGTCACCGCTGCCGTCGCCGGAAGATTGTTTAACCGACGTCTATGTCAACTATTAGAGGGAAGCAGGGCCGCATGGCACAACGACACATCAGCTACCGCGAAGCGATCAACGAAGCGCTTCGCGAAGAAATGCAGCGAGACGAAAGCGTGATTCTGCTTGGCGAAGACATTGCCGGCGGCGCGCAGAACAGCGAGCCGGAAATGATCGACTCCTGGGGGGGAGTGTTGGGCGTCACCAAGGGTTTGATCGGCCGATTTGGCCGCGAGCGCGTGCTCGACACGCCGATTTCAGAATCGGCGATCATCGGCGCCGCCACCGGGGCGGCGGCGGCGGGAATGAGACCCGTGGCCGAGTTGATGTTTGTGGGCTTCGTGGGCGTGTGCCTGGATCAGATCGTCAATCAGGCCGCGAAATTCCGCTATATGTTTGGCGGCAAAGCGAAAGTGCCGCTCACGATCCGCACGACGATTGGCGCTGGCATGGGCGCAGCCGCGCAGCATTCGGACTCGCTCTATTCGATCTTCGCGCACTACCCAGGGCTGAAGTGCGTGGTGCCGGCGACCCCTGCCGACGCGAAGGGTTTGCTCAAATCGGCGATTCGCGATGACGATCCCGTGGTGTTCTTTGAAAACAAGGTGCTGTACGACTTCAAAGGGCCGGTGCCCGATGGCGAACATCTCGTTCCGATTGGCAAGGGGCGCATCGTGCGCGAGGGAACGGACGTCACCATTGTCGCATTGTCGCGCATGGTTCACGTGGCCCTGAAAGCGGCCGACTTGCTGGCCGCCGAAGGAATCAGCGTCGAACTGGTCGACCCCCGTTCCATTTCTCCGCTGGATGAGGAGCTGATTCTCGAATCCGTCCGCAAGACCGAGCGGCTGGTGGTCGTCGATGAAGATCACCCCCGCTGTTCGATGGCGACCGATCTGGTGGCGCTGGTCGCGACGAAAGCGTTCGATTACCTCGACGCAGCCCCGGTGATGATCGCTCCGCCGCACACGCCCGTGCCGTTCTCTCCTCCGCTCGAGCAGTTTTATGTTCCCAGCGAACAGCGAATCGTCGAAGCGGTGCAGCAATTGATTCCCGCTTACCGTTGATCTTGGGAGCGAAGCCGTGATGCCCACGAGCAGAGTGCGACAGCGCTGGGCGGCGGGCAAGCCGGCGCTGGGCACGGTTGCGTATTTTACCGATCCGGCCAGCGCCGAGCTAATCAGCCTGCTGGGGTTCGACTGCATTTGGATCGACTTGGAGCATCAATCGACCAGCGTGGCGCAAGCCGCCCAAATGATTCGCGCGGCCCGAGTCGGCCAGGCCGACGTCATGGCGCGACCCGGCAAGGGGGAATTCATGCGGCTCGGCCGACTGCTGGAAGCCGGCGCTACGGGCATCATCTATCCGCGCTGCGACAATGCGGCCGAAGCGCGCGAAGTGGTTCGCTGGACCAAGTTCGCCCCGCTCGGCGAGCGCGGCTATATGGGAGTGAATCCCGATGCGTCGTATGGCATGGTCGGGATGGCCGAGTACCTGGGCGAAGCCAACCGCCGCACCTGGTTGGCCATTCAAATCGAATCCCCGGCCGCTCTGGGGCAAGCCCGTGAAATCGCCCAGATCGAGGGAGTCGATGTGGTGTTCTTTGGATCGAGCGACTTTTCGGTGCTCAGCGGCGTGCCTGGCCAGTTTGACAGCGAAACGGTGCAGCAAGCCATGCGTCAGCTTTGTCGCGAGACCCTTGCCGCCGGAAAGCGGTTTGGAACCTACGTGAACAGCGTGGAGCAGGCCCGCTTGGCCGTCGAGCTGGGCGCAAGCCTCGTGTGCTACGGCATCGATCTGTTGTTTGTCAAATCGGCGCTGGAAAACGTCAAACGGCAGTTTGCCGCGCTGGGCTTCCAATTCGGCGCCACGCCCGATCCTCTTGCAAGTTTCCGCTAGCTCTCCCGCGACCGCGGCCCGGCAGTCTAGTTGCGCCGGCGGAAAAGATTTCTTCAAATAATTTCTTGCATTCTGATTGGATCCAAGTTATAACATGCGGTAGTGAATTGGATCCAATGATGTCCCGGAGGATTGCTGTGCGTTCTACGAGTAAGAAGTTTGTTCGCGGCAAGATTGTCGAGCGATTGCGAAACGACGTGCTATCGGGCCGAATCGAGCCTGGGCAATTTCTCCGGCAGGAGAAGTTGGTGGCCCGATTTCGCGTCAGCCGCATGCCGGTGCGCGAAGCCCTCATGCAACTGGCCAACGAAGGTTTGGTCGAGGCGGTGGCGAATTGCGGCGTCAAGGTGCGGGAATCGCCCCCCGACCACATCCAGGAATTTCTGACGCCGCTGCGCCGAACCATTGAAGTCTATGCGTTGCAGTTGTGCTTTGACTCGCTCGGCGACGACGACTTTAACCGTTGGGATTCGATGTTGAAAAAGCTCCGCCGGGCTTGCCAGCGGCGCGACATTCCCAGCGTGACGGAGTGCGAGTTGGAGTTTCACCGGTCGATCGTCGAGCGGGCCGGGGAGCCGACGCTCTTGGGCGTGTGGTCGGTGATCGCCTATCAAGTGGCGGCGTACATGCGGGAATGGCATAAGAAGTACACCGATCCGATGGACAACTACCGCGAGCACGCGAAGATTGTTGCGCTGTTTCGGGCAGGAGACAAGCAACTGGCGATCAAGTTTTATGCCGAGATGATCGGTGCGCATCACTTGATTCGATGAACGAGCGGTGGTGCGGCGCTGCCGCGTCGCTGGGCCGGTCGGAAACGAGCGGGCCAAGGCGATGCTGCGACGAATGGATTGTCCGCGGTTGCGACAGAAAGGTACGGCTGGAACAGAAATTGGGAACAGAGACGAGGCGCAGTTAGCGATCTACACACGTCACCCTCATAAGGAGCGCTGCTCGACGAATTTGACCATTTGTATTGATTCTCGTCACGGTTTCTCTGTTCTTCTCGTTCTTTGCCAAGGAGACCCCAGGCTATGTCACGTATCTCAAGGAATTCGTCCTGCACGAGACGCTGTGGCGCCGCCGTTGGCTTCCTGATGTCGCTGGTCGCTGTTGCCGCGGTGGCGGTTCGCGGCGAAGCGGCAACGCTGGTTGCCGACTATAAATTCAACAACAACTTATCGAGTTCGGTCGGCGGCGCGCCAAATCTGGTGTTTCCATCGGCGGCGCACCCAGCAGCGACCGGCGGCGCATTTAGCAATGCCATGATCGCCAGCACGTCGACGAATGTGTACGACGTTCCCGCCAACTCGGGATTGCAATTGGACACAAGTTCGCTGTTGCCCGACGAAACCGGGACCGGAGGCACGAACTATCGGCAGAGCTATACAGTTGCGATGTTGATGAAAGTCATTCCTGGCGGCGATTGGTCCAAGTTGGTGACTTTCAGAGAAGCCGACAATGGTATCTATCGACATCAGTCCGAAAGCGGTGCGTTTCTCTTTGCAGGCGACGAGGGCTTTACTCCATTTGATGCAGACACTTATTACCAAATCGTTTTCACCAACGATGGTGTCTCTACCTCGTCGTACCTAAGCGCTGCAGGCAGTTCATCGGCAACGCCCGAGGCTTTTGTACCGGCCCATTGGACCCTGACCCTGAGCGACGTTGCAGACGGAGTATATCCTGCCGATACGATTATGTTTTTTACCGAGGAGCCCATGCAAACGTTCCCGACGGGCCTCGACGACAGCCCGGCGGGATCGATCGATCGGATTCAGATTTATCGAGACGCCCTGACGGACGCGGAGGTCGGTCAACTGAACTTGCTGGAGGCGGCGCCGGCCCATGCCGGCGATTTCAATAGCGATGGGGCGGTGGACGGGGCCGACTTTGTCGCCTGGCAGACCCATTTCCCCACGGCTAGCGGAGCATCGCTTGCCGACGGCGACGCCAACGGCGATGGGGCGGTGGACGGAGCCGACTTTGTCATCTGGCAAACCAACTTTCCGTTCCCGACGGGGCCTGGCGCTGCGCCGGTTCCGGAACCGT
>JADZDJ010000082.1 GCA_020851115.1 Pirellulales bacterium | reverse complement strand
TGTCAAGTAGGCCAATGCGGCTCATTCGTCGCCTCCTTCTTGCTCGTCGGTCTCGGTGACTGCTTCGTTGGCGCTTGCCAGGGCATCGGCGCAGCGGAGCAAGTTCTCCAGCCACGCAAGATACCACCAGCCGTACTTTTTCTGGAGCCGGGCAAATCGGCGGATGGAGTCGGAGTGAAGGTCGTCCGCGCGGGATTCACAATCTGGATCAAATCCACCCTTGGGGAAATGTGGCCGTCCGCGGCCGTGATGGGTGGCCATTAGATGCATGGCCAGATCGAAGACATCTTGACTGATTGGCTTGCCAGCGTCGTCGAGCAGTTTCCCGGCGTTAAATGCGTCGGTGAATTCGCATAGTGAGCCGAATTCGTGGCGATAGCCTCGCGGCGGTTTGCCGCGATCTTCGCCGCCGGATTTTCCGAGGCATGGATACTTTCCGTCGTCTTCGAGTTTCGTCTGAGCCTGCCATTGCTCGACGGTCTTGGTTGGAGTGCCGCCAACGGTTCGCTGGAAGAACTCGCGGTTCTTGCCGTGGTCGTGCCAATCGGCGGCGAGTTGCGCTGCAAGCTTGATGGTCGATTCGATCTCTTTCGGGAGCGAGAGTCGGGAAAGGATTCCATCCATCTTATTTCGAACCGCGCCAACGTGCTGCATCAACGTCTGCTGTTTCGAACCGGATTCCTGTTTCTCTCGTCTAGGGATGTAGCTGACGAGTCGGATGGTCTTATCATCATCGGATGCGAGTTCGAGGGCATAGCGAGCGTATTTCGGCGGCTTGGTCGCGCCGGCGGCGAGAGGAGTCACTACGGCTTCGCCGTCTTCGAGCTTCTCGATCTTCTCACGGTATCGGCAGCGCACGTCGGCGACGTCGATCTCGTTCTGCCGATCCTTGAGAATCGACTTTTGTTCTTCGGCCGATTTTTTCTCATCGCCTTTGTCCAGCTTTGGCTCGGTGAGGTCGAGCAAGCCGACGCCGCGACGGATGCCGCCGAAGGATGCGGGGACGATCACTTCCGCGCCGCGGAGGAAAGCGTCGGCATCAGCCGCCTTGGAAAGACGATTGACGACTTCGCCCAGCGGAATGACTTCCAACCCCGCGCGATCGACGATGACGGGTCGTTTCTCAAATTCTCGCAATTCAGCATCGGAATGACTTTGGGAAAGGGCATCCCAGCGTTTCTTGAACCACGTCGCCGCGTCGCTGGTTTTCACGCTGAGCGTTTCGTGTGTGCGAATGCGATGGGTGTCGAACCATTCTTCGATCTCGTCTGGATCAAGGTCGGCAAATCCTTCGAGATCAAGCTCGGCGCGCCAAGCGATTTCCGTTTGCGGAGGCTCCCACTCGGCGATTCCTCGCAGCCACGGATCAACGGGCGGGCGACCGGGCATCCGCTCTGTGATGCTGGTCATACTCCAGCCGTCGAGGAGGATGTCAGTGAGCTCGACGTTCGTCGGTTCCGGCATGGAGGCGGCTTTGATCACTTCGCGGGCGCAATATTTGCGATGCTCAATCCAGCCGGCGTCGTCGACAATCAGAACTTTGAGCTTCAAACGCTGCGGTGAAAGATCTTGCCAAAGTGTATTTTTCCACTTCGTCAGCGCCTTGGGGCTAACATCCATACCGTCGGCAAGCAGTTCTAACATGGCGATACATGCTTTATCGAAGTCAGTCTTCTCGGCAGGTTTGATTTCCTTGACCAGAATGACGTTTGCATCGCCGTTGCCGCGCCGATTGACGCGGCCCAGCCGCTGGATCCACGAGTCAATCGGCGCGGCGTCGCCGACGAGGTGGTCGGCGTTGAGGTCGAAACCAACTTCGCCGGCGCTGGTGGAGATGAGAAAAGCGGGATCGTTGTTCTCGCCAGGCTCTTCGTCGCCATCGAGAAAGCGTTTTAGCACGGGTTTCGCGACTAACTCATCGCGTTCCAGGCCGCGCATCGTGCCTGTGAGGACTTCAACCGAATCGACGTATGGGCCTTTAGGATCTGGATTGGACTTGGATTTTCTTGGTTTTTCGTGGTCGCGAATCTTTCCGGCAATCTCTTTAGCATCGTCTGGCCTGCGAACGAAAACGACGATTCGTTTGCCGCGAAGTGATTTATTCTCGGCCAGTCTATCGGCCAGTTTAATCGCTTTACGATAAAGCCGATCGGTTAGTTTCTCCTTCTCGCCAAGCCGGACAATCCTCAGGTGTTTGGGAGCTTTGTATCGGTCATAGACGGTGTCGTCGGCAAAGTCGCCGGTTCGGTTTTCAAAGTCGCCTTCAAGCCTGAATACACCGGTCGTTGAATCGGTTGTGGACGTTGCCGACATGCGGATGACGCACATTGGTTTGCCCTGCCCCGCTTGAAACGGTTCAATGCCTTTCTGGCAACTTCCGTCATTGGTCTTTTCTCCGATGAGCAGTTTTTCAAATGGCTGTGATAGATGCGCCTCGTCCAGTACGAGCAGCGAATCCTGACCGAGTAAACCAGCTTCGAGCGGGCGACGCTTAAAACTGGACCGGTATCCGGAGAATAGCAACGCTGAGCCGATAAGATCGACCGTGCCGATGATGATCGCCGGCCGGGATGGATCGCGCGACCATTCGCGGTTGTCGGCGAGTTGCCCGCGAAGGGTGGAGACGGCAAGGCCGTTGTCGCCAAGCTTAATCTGCTTACGGAGTTGTTGAAGGGCTTCGGCGTAGTGTTTCTTCCGTTCGGCTAGCTCCGGGTTTTGATCTGCAAATGCTTTGAATTCTGGCGCGCCGTCTGGAGCGAGCAGAAAGGCGAACGCATTGGCAATATCGGTTGCTTGATCGACGACGGTTCGCCGATCAACAACGTAGACCAGCCGCGTTGGGGCTTTTTTAGGACGTAGAGCACGGACGATCAACCAGATCGCCATGATCATGGTTTTTCCGAGGCCGGTCGGCAAGTCGATAACCGACGGAAAACGGCCTTCGTCCTTGACAACGCTATCGAATAACCGCCGCTGCCAAGACAGCGGTCGATTTCCGGTCATCGCCTGGAAGAATCGGTCGAAGTCCACTATGATTTGCCTTATGATTATGTAGAGGAGTATGAGGAGAATAATATACTTCCGGTGAATTGCAAGTAGCCGGCCTAATTGAAGCTGATTTTGCGGTGGAGTTACTAACCGCAGTGACATCCATTTCCGCGGCTGATTTCATCCGCGGCCACATTTTGCCGCGGGCGGCTTGAAGTCGCCCGCGGCTGATTTGACTGGCTTAATCCGTGAGTTACTGTTAACATATATGTGAACGACCATGCCGCATGTTCTGTTCGTTTGGAATGACGAATTAATCGCGTACATTGCCCAGCATGGTGTGACGCCGGAGGAGTTTGAGGAAGTCGTGCTGAATGCCGGGTCGGTGCAGCACAGTCGGTCGTCGGGGTTTCCGATCGTGTTTGGGCCGACCAGCACCGGGAAGTTTCTGGCGTGTATTTTTGAGTACACCGGTCCGGATAAGATTGAAGTTTTACCCGTAACTGCGTTTGAAGTGGATGAATAAACCACGTAAGAAAGCCACGCGAGTCTATCGTTCGCTGACGGCCGACGAGGCGGAGCGAGTGGCGGCGGTGCGCCGGCAGGTCGAGGCTGAGGCGGGTGAGATTCGGCGCGAAGGGCGGATTGCCAAGCAGGCATGGGTGGCGATGCGGCGCGAGGTCGATGAAGCGATTGCTCGGCTGCGCGCCGAACGGGAGCGGCGCGGAATGTCGTTGGCCGATGTCGAGGAGCGGTCTGGGTTGCGGCGTTCGGCGCTGTCGCGGTTGGAAAACGACAAGACCGCAAATCCGACGCTGCTGACCCTTGAGCGATATGCGGCGGCGTTGGACTTGACCTTGAACACGACCATTGTCCACAGGCGGACATGAGCCGGCGCGAATGTTCTTCGGCGCGTTGCTTTGCACGGCATCCGTATTCATTGCTTGACCTTTCGCCGCGGAAGATAAGCGGATCGCATTGCAGAAATCTCGGAGGCTAAATCTCTCCGCAGCTCTTCCGGCTCCAGCACGACCGCATTTCTTCCGAAGCTGAGCACCCATCGCTTGATTTCCTCGATGCTACTGAGTTGGAACTCGGCGAGAAGGCTGCCGTCTTTTTGTTTGCGGGGCGTAGCCGTTGGAACCGAGCTTCCAATGTTTGCGGCCATGATCGCCGAGAGATTCTTCGATCGGAAAGCCCGCGACGGTGAAGGCGATGAGGTCGCGGCGGATGGTTTTGATGCTGACGCCGGCGGCTTGGGCGAGCTCTTCGACGGTGCAGCCGTAGTGACTCGCGGCCAGCGCTTTCAGCAGGATCCACTGGCGGATCAGCGGCGGGTCGTTTCGCTCGGACAAGGCCCCATTCTCCAAACGGGTGGATGAGAAGCCGTTCAAAATATCGGATCGCGTCGGCATTGCAAGTGGGGTCCTCGTCCCAATTTCCTGAGCTCCACGGGCCGCGGTGAGCATAGCGGGGAGGTTGGACAGACGATGTCCAGGCGAACTGAATTTTCGGCGGATTTGCGTCACAACCAGTGGATGCAGGTCCGTTAGCGGTTCGGCGACGCGACGTACTCAGTCATTTGCCTGAAGCGCCTTTTGCGGCGAATTTGCCGCCTTCCTTTGCTCGAACTCTTGAGTAACTCCGCTGATGGTCAGCATTTCGCTGGTCTTTGTTAATCCCGTTACCTGTTTCGTTCCTACATAGGTTTGGAGGTTTCATTGATGGCAACAGCCACATTGCAAGAACGAGGAGCAGATTTATTTGAGGCATGGCAGGCACAGATTGGCCGTCAACGCGGAACGCGGCTGATGCGCGGTCCACGACCCTTTGCCGCGGTAATTTATCGCTATCGCGGATTTGCGGTTGATGGATTAATTGAACTGGGTCGTATACAAGTCGATGTGCTCCACGATTCGCAATCGGCTGGATCGCCGGTGACAGTTTCAGGCGGAGGTCGCCGTGAAGTATTGTGACGGCAGTCCGCGGCGTGCCGAGCGGGTATTCGGTTGGGGTCGCGACGCAGTGAATACGGGACTGGGCGAACTGCGAACGGGCATTCGATG
>JADZDJ010000081.1 GCA_020851115.1 Pirellulales bacterium | reverse complement strand
CTCCTTTCCCCAGACTCCGAGGCATTTGCGCCACTCATTTGCCTCGCAACCGCTCGCGCGCTACCACCACCTCACCCGTCTGGATCGAATTGACTGTCGTCTTCAGTTCCCGGACAGACTCCTAGCCAGCCTTCGCACGCAATTCCGCTACCGGCAGGACGATCAACGAGCGGTTCGGAGGCTCGACGCGCTGCAGCGGCAAGTCGCGCTCTTCACGGTGCAGCTTCAACGTGGCGCCTGGCGGCGGACGGCGTTCCTGGGAGAAACCTCGCGTTCCTCCTTGGAAGAATTCAACCAATACGTGGGCTGGACCGTCGGCGGCTTCCTCAGCCAATCGCAGCAGCATCTCTTTCCACGGCAAACTGCTGCGGTAGATGATGCGATAGGCCGCTTTCAATTGGTTGATTTGTTTGAGTTCATAGCCATTGCGCTTGAGGCCGACGATGTTCAATCCCACGATGTCGCCGGAAATACCGTCGATCATCATAAAGGGTGGCACGTCGCGGACAACGCGCGCGTGGCCGCCGAGCATCGCCATCTGTCCGATGCGGCAGAATTGGTGGACTGCGACCGCCCCGGAAACAAACGCCCGGTCGCCCACGAAAACGTGGCCGGCCAAGAGCGCATTATTCGCCAAGATTACATGATTTCCCAGATGACAATCGTGGGCCACATGGGCGCCAGCCATCAGATAATTATGATCGCCGAGCGTGGTTGCCGTTTCGGGCTTCATCGCGAGGTGAATGGTCGAGTATTCTCGGATGGTATTGTTCGCGCCGATCACAACTTGCCCGACATCTTTGGGGCAGCGCACGTGCTGAGGCAAACCGCCAAGAATCGCGCCTTCGCCAACCGCGTTGTTCGGTCCCAAGCGCACTCCGCTCTTGATGACTGCATGACCGGCAATTTGACAGCCCTCGCCGATCACCACGTCTGCTTCGACGATGGCAAATGGCCCGATCGTGACGCCGGCGCCAACGTTGGCCTGGGGATGGACAACCGCCAAGGGATGAATCGTCACTTGGAGAACCTCAATGGATCGGCGGGAAGGGCAGGCAGATTTGTAAGTAGCCAAGGGCCAGTGGTTCGTCGTCCGTCATTTGGTTGCAGCAGCGGAACATCGTAGCAACTGACCACAGACAACTGACCGCTGACCGATTTTATCGGCAGTGCTGCCAGCGTCGGTTCAGCCGGAAGTGACAAACACTCCAAACCGGCCGCTTATTCGGCTTGCTACGTTGGCCACCGGGGCCAGGAATGTTAAATTGTTCTGAATATGGAATCCATAGCGACCCGTAGGCCATGGGGTTGAGCTGGGGCAATCAATTCGGAAATTGCCTTTTCGGCTGTTGCAGCACGCCTCCCGACCATACGATTTGCTGAAAACTGAGCCACGACGGTCGGGGAACGCTGGGCCACCGCTTCCTTCCGGGCGCGGCTCGGGATGGATTGTTTCATTTTCCACGCCCTCGAAGAATAACCACGGAATTTGCCATGCCAAGCAGCCACGAACTTTACGATGAGGCCGACAAACTTAAGGACGCGGGAAAACTCGACGAGGCCGCGGCCAAATTGAAAGACCTTGTCGCCACGGACCCAGTGTTTACGTTGGCTCATTCGGCACTGGCGGTCGTTTTAACCCGGCTAGGTCGAAACGCCGAAGCGATCGAACATGCCCTGAAGGTCTGCGAATT
This sequence comes from Pirellulales bacterium, assembly GCA_020851115.1. Classification (GTDB taxonomy): domain Bacteria; phylum Planctomycetota; class Planctomycetia; order Pirellulales; family JADZDJ01; genus JADZDJ01. Next base: position 2,280 of record JADZDJ010000081.1, on the reverse strand, counting down.
GGAGCCCAATGATGCCTTCAGCTTTACGGCGCTCAGCGTTACTTTTCAGCGCGCCGGCAAGATCCCCGAGGCCGAAGAAGCCATGGCCCGAGCGCGGATGATTCAGATGGGATCGCACTAACGGTTGAAGGCCAAGTGCAAGATGAAACATGCAGAAAGTGAGACAAGGTGGCCGGCGCAGAAACCTGCCTCCGAATTGCATGTTGCATGTTGCAATTTTCATTTTGCATTCATCGCAAGCGCTTGCGGACTGGTTGCCATTTCGCTATGAATGGCTGACCGCTAATGCATGGAGTCTTTCCACGAAGGATTTATGGCCACGAAAGAAGTTCCCCTCGAAAACTGGTACGATCACCCCGAATGGTTCGAAATCGGCTTTCAAGATGAAACGCAGAAGGAAGCTGATTTTTTTGAACAGGCTTTCAAAAAATACTGCCCGTTCAAAGTGAAACGCGTTTTCGAGCCGGCCTGTGGCGGGGGCCGCTTGGTCGTTGAAATGGCGTCGCGTGGCTACCGCGTGACCGGTTTCGACCTGAGCCAGCCGATGCTCGATTACACCCGGCGGCAGCTTCGCGCGCGTCATTTGAAAGCTACGCTCTTTCAAGGCGATATGACCCAATTCAAGCTGCCCACACAGCACGATGCAGCATTCTGCACGTTCAACAGTTTTCGGCACTTGACCACGGAAAAGGCGGCTCGCAGCCAATTGCAGTGCGTGGCCGAATCGCTCCGCGAAGGGGGGCTTTATTTCCTGGGAATGCACCTGGCGCCGCACGATATTGCCGATTTTTGCATCGAACGCTGGTCCGGCCGGCGCGACAATATCCACGTCACCACCACGCTGCGAGTCATCGCGTCCAGTCGCCAGACCCGGCTGGAGCGGCTGCGAATCAGCGTGCTCGTGAAAGAATTCGAGCAGAATGGAAAATCGCCGCAGAAGACTGGAATGAACGGGTGCTCCAAGGTCAATGGAAAGTCGCTGCAACGGCACCATGGAAAAAGCTCGATCGACCGATCACCCAAAGGCAAAGTGGCCGCCAATGGTTGCGTCATTCACCGGATGCGAGACGAATTCGACTACCGCATGTACACGGCAGCTCAAATTCGCAGCCTCTTCAAGAGCGTTCCCGATCTGGAACTTGTCGAAGTGTTCGACTTCAACTACGACATCGATGAGCCGCAAAAGCTCAACGATGACTTGGTCGATACGCTGTTCGTGCTGCGGAAGCGATAGACTGCGCCCAGGAATGGCCAGAGTATCACGCGTCGGCGTTCTTTACCAATACGCCTCCAAACCGACTGAAAAGCCGGAGAAGAAGATCTGTCCGCCATCATTGAGGTTGGGTGCTCTCGTCGTAAGATACGAAGTGAACGACGCTTGATCGGGTGCCAGAGCCAAACCGCCGGCCAAAGCCATGTCCATCGAGGCGCGAACGGCAAGATGATCGGTCAGATTGATACCCGCCATGAAGCTCAACTCCCCAAAGAAGGCGGCCACTTGGCTCTGCGCCTGACCGTCGATAAACCGATTGGTTTCCGCGGTATCGATCCCTGCGTAATGGTAGGTGCCCTTGGCAAAATCGCAGTAGATGCCCGCGGTTCCGCGAACACCCCAATAAAAGGCTTCGTGGACACCGATGAAATCACCGCCGATTTGAACGCCGAGCAAATTATTGTCCGTGTTGATCAGCATATCGCCCGAGTAGACATCGGGAGATACTCCATTGCGCGCGGCAAGCCATTGCCATCGTTCGTCAACCGATAGGCCGCGGATGCCCACCAGCAGCGACTGCGTGGGGCCGGGCGATAGCTGCCGCGACCAGAATCCATCGGACCCCATGATCATGCGGTCTCGACCAGGACGGTTCCTGATTCGATAATTGAACTCCACGCTGTGCACCTGAGATTGCTGAGCCGTATCGTACGAATCGGCGCCGTTAAAGCCGGGTGCAGTAAAGTCCAATTCGGTAAATAGTTGACGTGGCCGCTTGCTAATTAAGCCGTCATGGGTCGTCCACGCGTTGAAACCCAGGTAAGTGGCTTCAATGCTGTGATCTCGATTGTCAAGATCTCGCATGAGTAAGTAACCGATCGTGGTCCGATTGCCAGGTTCCAGGCCAAAGGTTTGCCCGGCCTTGTTTAATTGCGGTTCCACGTTGTTTCTGGCGTTTGGAGGGACCGGGAATGAAGCGTCGAAGCCCAAGACAAGTCCGAACGGCTTCGTGCGATTCCAGACGACGAAATCCGATGCCGCGTACCAGCAACCGTTACGCCACCAAT
>JADZDJ010000080.1 GCA_020851115.1 Pirellulales bacterium | reverse complement strand
ATCTGGTGAAGCAGAAAAAGGGTTCTGCGGCGCACCAGGTGGTCCAGGAAGCGCAAATTCAGTTGCCCGAAGATCAACGGGCGCTAACCTTGGCTCAATGTTATGAGGCGCTGGGCGACGTCGGCTTGGCAGATCAGTTCTATCTGTCTGCCCTGGACAACGCGCCCGACGACACGTCAATCCAGCGAGCGGTCGCTTCACATTACCTCCGCACAAATCGCCCCACCCAAGCCGAAACATATCTCGACAAAATTGTCCGTGCCCACACAGCGAACGGCGCTCACGACGATAATTATGGTTGGGCCCGACGCGAGTCGGCAAAGCTGCTGGCGGGAGCGACCGATTATCAGCAGTTCTTAAAGGCGATGGACATGCTGAAGCCGGTAAATGGCGTAACGCCAGATTCACAAGATCTCTCGTTGAAAGCCGCTCTCTTGTCCGAGCGTAACGAGCCTGCGTCGTCCCGCCAGGCGCTGCAATTGCTGACAACACTCGGCGAGCAGCGTCCGCTGGTGTCGCTAGAGCGATTGCTGCGAGCGCAAGTGCAAGAACATCTCGGTGATTGGCCCGCGGCCAACAGCGAGATGCTTTCGTTGGTAGGCCAATCGAAACCGACGCCCACGATCTATATCGCTTATGTGGAAATGCTGCTGCGCAATGGCAGCGCGAGCGAAGCCAATCGCTGGCTTGCTCAACTCAAGAAAATCGCTCCTGATGCGCCAGAAATCCCCGTTTTGACCGCCCGCATCGATGCCGCGCTTGGCCGCGGCGCCCAGGCGGCGACAATGCTTAAAAAACAACTGCCCGAACAGCGACCCCTACCGAAAGAAGAGTGGCGACATTTGCTGGCGATCGCCGGCTTACTCGAACAAATCAAACAATACGACGAGGCGGAAAAGCTCTACCGCGAATACATCAGCTATGCGCCGCAAGATTCGCTGGTGTTGGCGCGGTTTCTTGCCGAGCGCGGCAAAGTGGACGAAACCATTGCCCTGGTCGATCAACTGCGAAACAAACTTGCGGCCAGCCCGTTGCTGCAAGTGCTGCTGATTGCGATTCGACAGAGCATCGCTCCGCCAACCGAAACTCAAATGGCGGCCGCGGAGGCGTTTTTTGATCGCGCTCTGCGAGACGATCCTGAGTCATCGCTGGTGCAAATCCAAGTCGCTGGCCTGCGAGAGATTCAAGGGCAGCGCTCGAAAGACATCAAAGAGAGCCAAGCTCGTTTTCAAGAGGCCGAAGCGTTGTATCGAGAGGTATTTGTTCGGTTGGAAACGCGCCCAATCGATCGCGCCGTTGTCGCCAATAATTTGGCCTATCTGCTGGCGATCCAAGGCAGGCAGCTTGACGAAGCAATGAAGTTTGTCAAAGGATCCATGGATTTCTTGGGACCGAAGTCCGATATTTTGGACACCCGTGGCTTAATCTATTTGGCGCAGGGGCGAACCAAGGACGCGATTGCCGATTTCAAAGAGGCATCGCTGAGCTACGCCAATCCACACCGGGGATCAAAATTGGTCCATCTGGCACTCGCGCAAGCTGCCGACAAAAAAGACGGCGATGCAAAGGCGACGCTTAATGAACTCAAGGACGTGAAGTTCGATCCCAAGGAATTGCCGCCGATTGAACGAGCAAAATACGATGCGTTGTTGCGGCAGTTGGGCCAACAGGCATAATCTGCGGTTGCACGCCGTGTTTAATGTCGTTCCGCGGCAAGCGCCTGGAGCAGGGTATCGAGCATCGCCGGAGTATGGAGCCAGGTTAAGCTGATGCGCAGGAGCGATTTTCCCGTCGGCACCGAAGGGGGGCGTATGCCTGGAACAAACAGGCCGCAGCCGCGAAGCGTTTGCGCCAAATCCATCGTCTGCTCGGCATCGCCGAGATAGATCGGAATGATTTGCGCGCACGATCTGCCGATGTTCCAACCTTGAGCAGACAGCCGCTCTCGAAGTTCACCGGCGCGATCCAGCAATTGCCATCGGCGCTGCGATTCGGATTGGACGAGTTCGATGGCCGCGATGGTGGCGGCCGCAACCGGCGATGAAAGCGCCGTCGAGAAGACGTATGCGCGTGCCCTGTTTGTCAGCCAGTCGATCAATTTCTGTTGACCAACGACAAACCCGCCGGTACTACCCAGCGCCTTGCTCAATGTCCCCATGTGAACGTGGATCGCATCTTCCACGCCGAGATGCTCCGACACGCCTCGCCCGCGCTGGCCGAACACGCCGGTCGCATGCGCCTCATCGACCATCAGCATTGCCCCGTGCTGGGCAGCAAGCGCAGCGATTTGCGGCAACGGCGCTAAATCGCCATCCATGCTGAACAGGGCATCGGTCACGATCAATCGACGCCGATAGCGGCCTGTGGCCGACAGCAATTCGGCTAGGTGATCGACGTCCGCATGGCGGTAAATGTGAACTTCGGCCCGCGACAAGCGGCAGCCATCAATCAAGCTGGCATGGTTATTGGCGTCGGAAAAAATGGCGTCGCCGCGCTCGACGAGCGCCGCCACCGTGCCGACATTGGCCGCGAAACCGGAGCTAAAGACTAGCCCCGCTTCGGCACCCTTGAACTCCGCTAAGCGTCGCTCAAGCTGCTCGTGCGAAAGCGATCGGCCCGCGACGAGCGGACTTGCGCCAGCCCCCCAGCCTTCGTTCTGCGCCACGATCGCTGCAGCGTCGTTCAACCGTCGATCCGCCGCCAAGCCCAAATAATCGTTCGACCCGAAATTGATCAAGTTGTGTGATTGCCCGACCGTGACGACCGCATCTTGAGGCCCTTCGCGAGTCACGAGCCCACGTCGCAAATGCTGCGCATCGAGCGCTGTCAACTCATCATCAATCCAATCCAACGGATCAGGCATGATCGCTCTCAAGGCATCGAGTCATTTCCAGGCCCTCGATCGCCACCGCGTATCCGAGATGCGCCCGCCAGGAAGCGCTCGGTCCAGCTTGCTCCTGGGTGCAGCTCGGAAGGGAATTGCGGCGTTTATTATCGGCGGACTTCGTGTCACTGAAAAAACCGCACGGCATTTTGAAATACCCGCAACCCATCACCCACCTCACCCGCGTCGCCGCGCGTCCAACGGGGATGCTGCGTGCGATCAATGTGTCGCTCGGGGTGCGGCATCAAGCCGAAGATACGACCGGTTTCATCGCACATCCCTGCGACGTTCAATTGCGAACCATTGGGGTTATCCGGAAATGGCAGCGATTGATCCAGCGAAATTGAGCAAGACGGATTGTCAATCGCTGACAACGGCGCATATCGCAGCGCCAATCGACCGGCGGCTTGAAGCTGATTCAATGTTGCATCATCCCGTGCTACAAATCGACCTTCTCCGTGCGCCACCGGCAAATACATCTGCTGGATGCCAACCAAGAAAGCACATACGGTCCTCTGATTTTCATGGCTCCCCGAGCGCTCGGCGGATTTCTGTCCAGTTCCCGTATTTAGAACGCTGAACCCTGAACTCTCACTTCTGCTCTCTGCTGCCGGCACCTGCAGATTCACCCAACGATCTTCAAACCGCCCTGATGTATTCCAGGCCAACGTTGCGACATCATTTCTCAGTAATCCGCATTTGAAAAGCACTTGAAAACCATTACAGATGCCCAAAATTAGCTTGCCGGCGAGCTTGAATTCTTGCAGCGCGCCTGCCAAGTGCTGCTGCAATTGAATACCAAGGATGCGCCCGGAAGCAATATCGTCGCCATAGCTAAACCCGCCGGGAATGCACAGAATTTGAAATTCCGCCAATAACTGCGGCCTCTCGACGACCCTCCGGACATGCACGATATCGGGTTTGCCTCCCGCGAGCGAAAAGGCGTGCGCCGTTTCGCCGTCGCAATTGGCACCGGGAGCACGGAGGATTAGTACGCGGGGTTGCACGAGAAAGTTCAGGGTTCAGCGGGCAGGGGATTGGGTGCGATTATTACCAGGCCAGCGGCTCTTGCCAGGCTGCCTTTAATTTCGAAATTTCGATCTCGATCAAATGTTCGTCTGCTAGTGGATCAAGGCCGGTGACAATTAGCACCGGTTGTTCTAAAACCTCACCGATCGCCGCATGGGGATTATTGCCAAGGGTTGCCTCGAATTGCCCGACAAATTCCTGTGGTACTTCGACGAGGAACCGCGTGTTCGATTCGGAAAATAGCAGCGTCCCCGCCAATCCGCCGGCCCAATGGTTGGCATCGACGAGATCGATGTCGTGTGGCGCTTCTTCCAAATAAATTTTCGCTCCCCTCCCTCCGGCAAAGGCCATCTCCGCAGCGGCGACGGCCAGTCCGCCTTCGCTTAAGTCGTGGCACGCCCACACATAACCCGCTTGAATTGCCTTGTGTAGCGCTGCAAATATCCCTTTCGCCCGCGCTGCATCGACCTGCGGCACTCGGCCACCCATCAATTCATTCACGAGGGCGAAATGCGACCCACCCAGCTCATTTTTCGTCGTGCCAACTTGATACAGCACATTTCCCGCGCGTTTCAATTCCATCGTCACACAGCGGCCGACATCATCAACCTGTCCCATTGCGCTAATCAGCAGCGATGGCGGAATGGCGATCGCTTGCTGCACGCCACGTTCATCGACAAAACGAAATTCGTTGTTCAAGCTGTCTTTGCCGCTGATAAACGGTGTGCCGAGCACAAGCGCAACGTCGTAGCACGCGAGCGCTGCCCGCACGAGTGAGCCCAAGGTTTCCGGCTTCTCGCAATCGCCCCAGCAGAAGTTGTCGAGAATTGCGATCCGCTCGGGATCGGCACCAACGGCAACACAATTTCGCACCGCCTCGTCAATCGCGCTGGCCGCCATATGGTAGGTATCAAAATCGCCGTAGCGCGGATTCATACCGCAGGCAACGACCACGCCGCGGTGCGACGACAACACTGGCCGCAGCACGGCGGCATCGCTGGGGCCATCGTCCGTCACGCCGACCAGCGGTTTGATCGCGCTACTCCCTTGCACTTCATGGTCGTATTGACGAATCACCCAATGTTTACTGCACACATTGAGCGAACCGAGAATTTCCAACAGCGTGGAAGTATGACTGAAAGTCTTGCCGCCGCTTGCATCGGCGCCCATTTGCCGCAACGGTTGGACCACCGGCGGCGTATATTTCGCCTCGCGCACCACCGGCGGTCGGCCGCGGTGCAGAAATTCCATCGCCAGGTCGGCGACTAGATGTTCGCCGTAATAAAGCTGCAGTCGACCGGTTGGTCGAAACTCACCAATCGCCGTTGCTTCGACTCCTTCCGACTTGCACAGCGCTGCCAATTCCGACCAGCAAGCAGGCGGCACGGCCAGCACCATTCGTTCTTGGGCTTCCGAGATCCAGATTTCGGTGTAGCTCAGGCCTGAATATTTCAACGGCGCGCGGTCCAGCCACACGACTGCGCCAATTTTCTCGCCCATTTCACCAACCGCGCTCGAAAACCCACCAGCGCCGCAATCGGTAATTGCGTGATATAGGCCGCGATCGCGCGCTTGCAGAACAACGTCGAGCACCATCTTCTCGGTGATCGCGTTGCCAATTTGCACAGCGCCGCCGGACAGCGATTCGCTCTCGCTCGACAATTCGGCTGAGCTAAATGTCGCGCCATGAATGCCATCTCGTCCCGTCCGGCCGCCTATCGCGACAATCAAATCGCCGGGTTTGGGTTCCTTTCGCGATTTATCTACTGGCAGCAGGCCAATATTGCCGCAGTAGACGAGTGGGTTTCCCAGATATCGTCGATCGAAAAAAATTGCGCCATTGACCGTGGGAATCCCCATTCGGTTGCCGTAATCTCGGACGCCGGACACCACGCCTTTCATCACCCGCCGCGGATGTATCACCCCTGGCGGCAGCAAGCTGGGCAGCATGTCGGGCGGTGCAAAGCAAAAAACATCGGTGCTGGCGATTGGCTTCGCCCCGAGCCCCGTTCCCATCGTGTCGCGAATCACGCCGCCAATGCCCGTATTGGCGCCGCCATAAGGCTCAAGTGCGGAAGGATGATTGTGCGTTTCAACTTTGAAGACGACATTGAACTTGTCGTCAAACCGTACGATGCCTGCATTGTCTTCAAACACGCTGACGCACCAATCCCCGGCGGCGGATTCCTTTCGCTGAGCGCGGATTCGCTGAGTGGCGGCGAAAATCGTCTCTTTGAGCATGTTTTCAAATCGCCGCAATTGTACGCTGCCGTCGCCAACGGGCCCCTGATAGACGATGCGCCCAGTCAAAGTCTTGTGGCTGCAATGCTCGCTCCAGGATTGAGCGAGCGACTCGAGTTCCGCATCGGTTGGATCACGGCCAAGCTCGCGAAAATGCCGCTGAATCGTCTGCATTTCCGCGAGTTGTAAGTAAAGTTGCCCATCGCGGCTCAGCTTTATCAGCGCCGCATCGTCCAGTTCGCGCAGCGCCACCGTCAGCAACTCAAACCGATAGTCGCTGCCGACCTCCAACCGATCGAACTGGAGCGGTCCGACGACGACTTGCTCAATCGCATCGTTTGCCAGCACCTTCGTTGACAGCAGTGACGATTGAGACGCCGGCAAATTCGTAATCCAGTATTTCCGCAGCGTCCGTACCGCATCGACCGACAGGCCACAATCGGCAATCGCCCCTTGCACGCTTTGAGCCACCGGATCCATGACCCCCGGCTTGGGCAGTACGTGAAAAAGCGCCGCTCCCGGCTGCGGCGGCCGATTCAAAATCGCGTCGCCAACCGTGGCAATCACAGGGCGTTCGACGACCGGATCGGCAAACAATTGGTAAGCCAATCGATCGACGTCGCCCCGATCGAGCCGACCTTGCAGGAGATACCCCATCGCAGCCGATACCGTTAATCCAGGGGCGATCCCCAATTCCGCAGCATCGGCGGCTACTCGTTGAGCCAGCGGATTGGGCTGCCCCGCTGCAGGATAGATGTCAATTTCCCAAAGCATCGCGGATCGATTTCCCTTCCGTGAGCAATTGCAAAAGCTTCCGCCGATCGCCCCGTTCGAGCGCCGTGCGAAACGCTCCTATCGTTTTCTCAAACCGCGAGAGCGACTTCAAGACGTGGGTCTGGTTTTCCAGCAGAATCTGACGCCACAGTTCGGGATCTCCCGCGGCAATTCGCGTCAAGTCCCGCCAGCCGGCGGCCACCAACGGGAGATCGGAGGGTTGCGTCGATGCCGCCACGGCCGCGGCAATCAGATGTGGAACGTGGCTAGTTCCAGCGAGCTCCTTGTCGTGAGCCTCTGGCGACATGAAGAGCACAGTCGCCCCCAGGCCAGACCAAAAATCTCCGATGGCCTGAGCATCGTCGCGCACGGTTTGTTTCGATGGCGTCACGACCACGACTCGCCCCTCAAATAAATCGGCTCGGGCGAACGCCGCGCCGCTTTTTTCGCTACCGGCCAACGGATGGCTACCGACGAATCGCCGCCCCTCTGGCAATCGAGATTCGACTTTCGACACGATTGCCGCCTTGGTGCTGCCGGCATCGGTGATCAGTGTTTTTTTTGAACAAGCTGCCGCCACTTGCAGCACATGCTCGGAAATCGCACCGACCGGCGTGCAAACGATCGCAACGTCCGCCTCTCGTGCGCCTTGCTCGATGGTCCGCGCCGTTGCAGTAATCGCTCCAAGCGATTTGGCCTTTCTCAAGCTCGCGGCGCGCCGCCCAATGCCAACGACATCCTTGGCCAGCTTCCGATCGCGCAGTGCCAGACCAATCGACCCACCGATGAGGCCGACTCCGACGATGGCAACCGTTTTCCATGTGGGCATAAGCAAAACGCTCCGTTTCCGTGCCGCTGAACGGATCATGGCTGAGGTCAATGTACTCCGCTGGTAAGACCCTTGTACCAATTGGCTGGTTCGGCCGCCAGAGTCGCCCTTGGGCAACCGCTGTATCACCGACTTCAGATTGATTTTTCCGGAATCGAAGTGCGACTTTTCCATCGTCCTGCACTTCGCACTTGACCATCTCGCGGCTCGCTGCGATAGTGCTGCATTACTCGATGTTTTTGGGTGTTTTTTGCGGGACAACTTGCCATGGCGGATGTGGTGATCGAGCCGGTGCGGTCGTGGGGCGATCGCCGCGCTTTTATGAATTTTGCCTGGGATCTGTACCGCGACGATCCCTATTGGGTTCCGCCGCTGCGGGGCAACTTCAAACGGCTGGTCGGTTGGAAATATCACCCGTTCCAAGAAATCGGCGACGTGCAGACCTTTCTTGCCCGCCGCAACGGCCAAGTGCTGGGGCGCATCGCGGGCATCGTCAATCACGAACACAACCGGCATTTTAAGGAACGCCGCGGCTTTTTTGGATTCTTCGAGTGCATCAACGACCAACGGGTCGCTCACGCGCTGTTCGATGCCGTGCGGTCGTGGCTTGCCGAGCGCGACATCGCCGCGGTGCGCGGACCGGTGAACCCGTCGTTGAACTACGAGATGGGCCTGCTGATCCACGGCTTTGACGATCCACCGACCTTTATGATGACGTATAATCCGCCGTATTATGCCGAGTTGATCGAGTCGTACGGCTTCGCCAAAGCACATGATTTTTTCGCGTATATCGGAGACCGGAAGAATCTGGATCGTCAAATCCCTCGCATCGGCGGGCTAGTCGAGCGCGTGAAAGAAGTGTTCAACGTGCAAACGCGACCCATGGACCGGAGCCGTTTTCTGGATGACGTGCGTCTGTTTCTCGACATTTACAACAAGTCGTGCTTGCACGTTTGGGGATTTGTTCCCATTACGCAGCCAGAACTTCATTGGATGGCCCGCGAGATGAAGTATGTGATTATTCCCGATTTAACTTGCGTTGCGGAAGTCGATGGCAAAGCGGTGGGGGCTGTGTTTTGCTTGCCCGATTACAATCCGCGGATCAAGGCGATCGATGGCCGACTGTTTCCGTTTGGCTTTTTGAAATTGATCAGCAAGACGCGCGACATGAAGCGCGTGCGGCTGATCAGCACCAACGTGATTCCGGAATATCAAAAATGGGGGCTGGGAATCATCTTGCTCGTCAATCTGATTCCCAAAGGGTTGGCGATGGGCATGGAAGAGGCCGAGTTTTCCTGGGTCTCGGAAACCAATACGCTCGCGATCGGCAGTCTAGAAAAAGGGGGGGCGAACCTCTGCAAAACCTACCGGCTTTACGACTACATGCCAACGGAAAATAGCGCGCCCTTGAAATGACGAATGACGACTCACGAATGCCAATCGAATGTGCAAGCGCCCATTGACCCAGCAAGAAAACGTCGCGACCGATTGGTGGTTCACTAAGCATTGAATTTCTTTCGTCGCTCGAATCTTGCGTCGCCAAGGCGTTACGTCATTCGACCTTGCTCGTTCTCATGCCTGACTTTGCCCAACCACCGAGCCCGCGAGACATTGTCATCACTGGCTTGGGGGTGATTAGCCCGATTGGCATCGGCCACGAGGCGTTTTGGCAGTCGCTGCGCGAAGGTCGCAGCGGCGTTCGACCGGTGACGCTATTCGACACCAGCGAATATCCGGTCAAGTTTGGCGCGGAAGTGCAGGATTTCGACCCCAGATCGCTGGTCCGGCCGCGAAAGAGCTTGAAAGTGATGTCGCGCGAAATTCAATTTGGCTTTGCCGCGGCCGACTTGGCGATGAGCGACGCCGGATTGACGCCGGGCGCGATCGAGCCTGCGCGCCTGGGCGTTGTGTTCGGCGCTGAGATGATCTACTGCGAACTGACGGAATTCGAACGCGCATATCGACGCGCGATGATTGACGGAAAGTTCGAATTCCGTCGCTGGGGCGAAGCCGCGATGGCCGAGATTTTCCCGCTTTGGCTCTTGCGAAACTTGCCCAATATGGTGGCCTGCCAGATCGCCATCGTGCAGGAAGCGCAAGGACCGAACAATACGTTGAATCTGGGCGATATTTCCAGCCTGGCGGCAATCGCCGAAGCGGTTCGCGTCATGGAGCGTGGCCGGGCCGACGCGATGATCGCCGGCGGTGTTGGCGCGCGGCTGCATCCAACGACGCTGTCGTTTCGCGGCCATCAAGATCTTTCGCATCGCAATGAGAACCCGGCCGCGGCGTCGCGACCGTTTGACGCCGGTCGCGACGGATTTGTCAATGGAGAAGGCGCTGCGGCCCTGCTGCTGGAAACTCGCCAACATGCCGAGGGGCGCGGAGCGAAGCTACTCGGCAGAATTCTCAGCCAATCCAGCGCTCACGAACCGCTGCGAAACGATCAGCCGCGTAGCGGTTCAGCAGTTCGCCAATCGATCCAATTGGCAATGCAGCGGGCGAACCTGCGAGACAGCGACCTCAGTCACGTCAACGCGTTCGGGTTGAGCACCTCCGTCGATGATGTTTATGAAGCTCAAGCCATTCGCAGTGCGCTGGGAGACGTGCCCGTAACGGCGCTCAAGAGCTATTTTGGTCATCTTGGCGCAGGCGCCTGCGCAATGGAACTTGTCGCCTCGGTGCTCGCATTGCAGCACGGCGAAGTGCCGATTACTCTCAACTTTGAGCAGCCAGACCCGGCTTGCCCGGTCAACGTCGTCCACGGCGAACCGCTGTCAACCGATGGCCGCGCAGCACTCAAGATCAGCACTTCTCGACTTGGCCACGCGGCAGCCCTGGCGATTGCCCGCGAAGCATAGAAGGTCGGAGCCGCGCCCGCGGAATTCGGTTGAGGCGGCACCGGCCTCCGGGAGAGCGCTGCTCGGATTTGGAACGATTGGCCTTGGTCGGCGCAGTTCACCACTTGAAAACGTCGATCGTGTTATTCCAAGCGTCCGTCCACAAGATGGGCGGCGGCGGGTCGCGATCGACCTGCTTGGCGAACGGCATAAGCTCGCGAATCAGTTCGTGGTTATGGGTGACAATGATCCAATCGGCTCCGTAAATCCTGTTCGCGCCATCGCTCGAGTTAATTCGCACGGATTGAAGCTTGAATTGCTCGGACAGCCCCCGCACCACCGGCTCCAGATCGAGATGGCGATTGGAAATGTGTACGGCAATCGCGCCGTGTGCGCCGCCAGCGGCAGGGGTCGCCAAATGGCGGAGATAGATTTCAAACGCTTCCTGCGTCAACAGGTGCGTGGGAATCGCATCACCGCTGAAGGCGTCGAGCACCAGCACGTGAAATTGGCGAGATTTCGTTTCGCGCTCCATGCTCAAGCGAGCGTCGCCGAGCGTAATTTCGCTTTTTCCGCCAGATTCTTCGCAGTCGCGCAAGTACGAGAACCATTTGCTCGACGCTTCGATCACATTCGGGTTGATCTCATAGAACTGGATGGAATCTCCTTCGTCGATGTATGCCGCAACGGTGCCGGTTCCCAGGCCAACCGCGCCGACGCGCATGCCGCCGATCTGCTGGGAAAGGCGGCGGAAATATCCCAGCGCCAATCCCGCGCCGCTGGCATTGCCGTAGTAAGTCGTGGGGATCCGCCGTCTAGCGTCCGCATATTGAATGCCGTGAGTGATATTGCCATTTTGCAATAGATAGTAATGCTCGGCGGGAGTGCAGTTGGTGTCGTTCACCTCGACGACGCGCAGCGTGCCGAAGAAGTTTCGTTTTTGGTAGTGGGCGGCGGTGTTGCGATAAAGGTTGTCGAGCAGGTCGTGGATTCCCACGCCGGCAATGAGCAATGTCGGCATGGCCAGCAAGGGAATCAGCCAGATCAGCGAGGAAAGGATCATTACCCGCGGCCTGGCCGCCATCGTGTTGCACAGCGACCGGACGATGATGCCGATGGCGAATAGATAGCCCAAAAACAGCGCCAGCTTAAACTCGAAATACGTGACAAAAACCAGCGGACAGACGATGCTCACGACGAGGCCGCCAATCGCTCCGCCGGCGGCGATCATCAGATAGAACGACGTTAGAAATTGCGGATGCGGCCGGAGCCGTACCAGTTCGCCATGACACAACATGCAAACGCTCAATAGCGCCACGAAGTTGATTGCAAAATACCACATCACATTCAGCGAAATGGATAGCGGCTTTGCATTCCGCGACAGCGGCGTGTTCCGCGCGCCGACGACCAGTTGGTTCACTTGTTCCACCACTTTGCCGGCCGTGCCAAACCTGGAGACGGCGACATTTTCCAAATCGCTGGGAAAAATCGACAGCAAATAGATCGATGCAAGTGCGAACGACGCGAAGACGACGGGTCGATACCAGCGCGAGTGCTCGAATGCGACGATGAACGTAACCAAATAGAGGGCCAGCGGAATGACCCAGAGAAACGGCATCGGCGGCACGTCGCTGGTGACTTGGTTGGTCGTCGCCAAGAGCATGATCGACGCCAATGCAGGGAGAACCAACCACAGCATGTGGTGCCACCAGACAGGCGGTGCAGCGACTGAATCCCCGGACGACGTCTGTCCAGCGGCGGCCGAGTCGCTTGGCGGCTTGCCTTGTACCATCGCTGCTGCGGCTGGACTGCTAAGCCGCGGTGCATGGTTCGCGACCGTGCAACCTTTCACGAGCATCCAGAGCGTCAGCGCCGCTAAGCCACACAACACTGCATAGATCACGAAGCCAGCGATCCAAAAGCCCGCCTGCTGTGGCGCGTTAAGGACCCGTTCAAACAGAAATGGATAACTCAGCAGCGCCAAAAGAGAGCCGACATTCGACAGGGCATAGAGTCGATAGGGAATCCGTCCAGGAAACATCCGCGCAAACCACGCTTGCAACAACGGTCCCGTCGAGGAAAGGACAAAATACGGCAAGCCAATCGTCGCGGCCAACAAAGCCAGAATTTTTCCCTCTGGATGGATGCTGTCGAGCGGTTTCCAATCGTTGCCCGGCACGATGCGCAAAAACAGGATGGCCGCGACCACCAGCGCCAAATGTACGGCGGCTTGCGACTTTGGCTTCAACCACAACACACTGCAATGCGCGTACGCATAGCCGCCGAAAAGCAGCGTTTGGAAGAACAGCATACATGTGGTCCAAACGGCTGCGCCGCCGCCGAACCAAGGCAGGATATACTTGCCAATCAGCGGTTGCACTTGGAATAGCAGGAACGCACTGACAAAGATCGTGACGGCGAAATTGATTGCCACCCACCGATCGCGCCGAGCCGAGGTCATAAATCTGCG
Organism: Pirellulales bacterium; assembly: GCA_020851115.1. Taxonomy (GTDB): domain Bacteria; phylum Planctomycetota; class Planctomycetia; order Pirellulales; family JADZDJ01; genus JADZDJ01. Next base: position 15,876 of record JADZDJ010000080.1, on the reverse strand, counting down.
GTTGCGTTGGAACTAGTTCGTCCGGGAAAGATCGAAGCCGCGACCAAACGACGTCGGCGTGCGACGCAACTGAGAATACCGCGCCGCGGAGTGAATGGACAATGGCGGCAGCATTTTCCGTCTTGCAGATTGCCTGTTCAACTCGCAAATTGCAGCTTGGCCGGCGTTTTCAAGCTTTTGCCACTACTGGGGGCTGCGTCGATGCCTGCTGCTGTTGCATTCAGGCCGGTCCATGGATTTCACCTGCCGTTTGCTGCCCCCTCGACGGCGGCGAAAAAAATTGAACGGCGAAAGGAGGAGCAATGGCCGCAGGGCATGCCGCGATGCGGTGGACTGCTTGAGTGGCTTCATCGCGGAGCAGGGTCTCGACGCGACGAACTTAGCCCCGCGCCAGCGCATCCGATTGCTGCACGAAATCGTCCCCTTTCCATTCGTGGTCGGCGCGAATGGCTTTTTCTTTGCTTGCCGCGGCTTTGGCGGCCTGTCGCGCGTCGGCTTGACGTCGCACCAGGTCGGAATGCGTCGTGAAATATTGCAGGCTATGCCCTTTGAAATCATCGAGCGATCGGAAGCCGTGGCGATCCATGAAGGCCGACAATTCGGCGGTCATGTCGTGAATGCAGCGATAGCCGAATTTCATCACGTAGGTGCAAACTTGCACCGTATCGCAGCCGAGCAAGATAAATTGCGCCGCATCGCTGCCGGTCTCGATGCCGCCGATGCCCGAGAGCGTGCGGCCTGGGAATTCTTGGTGGATCACTTGCGCCACTTCCATGCACATCCGCAATGCGATCGGCAAGATCGCCCTGCACGAATAGCCGCCGGCCGTCGTAAAGCCTTCGACGCTCGGTTCGGGACGGAGCGTGTCGAGATTCACGCCAATGACGCTGCGAATGGTATTAATCGCGCTGATGCCATCGCACCCGGCTTTGAGAGCGGCGCGTGTCGGCTCTTCAATATGCGTTACGTTCGGCGTCATCTTCGCCCACACGGGAACCTTTGCGGTGCTCATCACCCACTGGCAAACTTCGGTAAGAATTTCAGCATTCTCTCCCATCGCTGAACCCATTCGCCGCTCCGGTAGGCCGTGGGGACAGGAAAAATTGCACTCCAGCGCGTCGACGCCGGCCGCCTGGCAGCGCTCGACGATCTCGACCCAAGCGTCTTTGCGAAATTCTTCCATGATCGAGGCGATCAGCACGCGGTCGGGATACTTGTCCTTGATCTGCTTGAATTCATCAATCCAAGTCTCAAATGGCCGGTCGCTAATCAACTCGATATTTTCCCAACCAATAATCTCCTGCGACTGGGCAGTCCGCAGCCGGCCGTATCGCGGCTGCACATTGATGACCTTCGAAGCATCGAGACTGACCGTCTTGCAAACGACGGCTCCCCAGCCCTCGTCAAATGCCTTGCCAATCACGTTCGCATTCGTCCCCGGCGGACCGGAGGCGATGACGAAGGGGTTGGGAAGTTTTAAGCCGTTGACGGTGGTGGAGAGATTGGGCATAGCAAGAGTGTGCAGGGGTCAGAGCTGAAAAGAATTGTGACGGCATCACCGCGTCCAAATATACTTAATCGGTTTCAAGCAGTTCGGTATCATTTTCGAGAGACTCAATCGTTCAACTCTTGATCGACTCGACACCTACTTAAAAAGCGGATTTTTTTCGGATTTTTCTTCCAAGTGTACTTGATTGGATTTGCCGCGCCCTTTTTTCGGAATTCGTCTGGGACTCGCTTTCCAACATACATCTTTTTAATCTCTAGCGGTGCCTCTTCACCAACGAATCCCATTCGTCCTGGAGCTTCTTCACGTTCGGGGAAATTGGCCGTCGTTGCTGGCAGCCATTGGTGAGCGATGAACGCGCCTACGATCAATCCTCGTCGTGTTGCAAGAATGACTTCAGCCTGTTCGGCTTTTGATTTGCTAATTCTCCAGGCATACCGAGTTGCATAGTAAAGTGACGATTCAAATGCCCACTTGTTGACATTAATCAGTATGGCCTTATGTGAGAAAACCGCCGGCTCTGAAGAATAGCGTGCGATGATTTCTCTCGCGTGTGCTATTCCGTAGTCACTGCTTCCTGCTCCACCCACTACATTCGTGAGTCCCGGGTATGCGTCGATAAGCGCTGCTTCGACTTCGAGAGCCGTGGAATCATCCAGCCCATGACGGTGGATAACATGAGCAACGTCAAAACCAGCAAGGCGTATTTCGTGAATCCGCTTCAATTTGTCGTCAAGTGCATCGCCATCGACCTTTGCACGGGCATGCATAAAAACACGGTTGCCTTGTCCCTTGCCGACATAAAACGTCTCGCCATTTCGCGGATCGATTAACCGATAAACATACGTCTCTAGCTTATCGACGACTTCCGTCGGAAAAGCTTCAAGAGCAGATTCGCTCATTCTTAAACCGCCCCGTTCTTGTTGCTTGTGTCAAGCTTGCGAATAAGCGTTGAGAAAATCCTCACGAGAAATACCAGCCTGTGTGCAAGCTCTCCGTAATGTGGAACCCTTGATTCGCAGATGGTTTGGGATCGTCATCGGAGTCCGGGTGCCATCCGCATTTTCGCGTAGCAAGGCAATATGCCGCTGATCTTGAACGACGAGAAATCCTAGGATTTCGAGTGCTTTGAGAACTTTTGCCTTTGGTGCATCAACTGGAAATTTTGACGTCATGTCACAAGTTCCGCTTCCATAAGAAACGCGTCCAGCACGTCGCCGTCATCTTCAATTACTTCTTGGCCAAAGGTATCGATGTGAAATTGAATCGCCGAACGAACATCCGCCATTGCTTCGTCGGCGGTGTTGCCTTCGCCAACCACAACTCCCTTTAATCCCAGAGGGTATGCAATAAATCCGTCCGGATGCTGTTCAACGACCACCTTGATTGTTCTCATTCGTTTTTGCTCCTTAGCGTTCAATTGGTCCACAACTAACAATTATACTGCATCCGCCGTTTGACACTCAACTTGTGTCAGCACCTCGCACAAGCAATCCACCAGGAAATCCGCGTCGTCTTTCGTGATACACATCGGCGGCTTGATGCGGAGCGTGTTGCCGTAGAGTCCGCCTTTGCCGACGATCAGGCCGCGCTCCTTGGCAAGCTCCAGTACTTCCGTCGCTTCCGTGTTCGCCGGTTGTTTTGTAGTTCGATCCCGCACCAATTCCACGCCCAGCATCAGCCCCAAGCCGCGAACCTCGCCGATCAGTTGGTGGCGCTGTTGCAGCTCAAGCAGACCATCTTTGAGGTGCTTGCCGACGTCGCGGGCGTTCTGCTGAATGTTTTCGTTGTCGATCACCTCAAGCGTCGCCAGCCCTTGAGTCATCGAAATCGGATTGCCACCGTAGGTGTTGAAATGGATGCGGTTTTTCATCACCGCGGAGATTTCCGGCCGCGTGGTGCAGGCCCCGAGCGGCGCGCCGTTGCCAATGCCTTTGGCCATCGTCACCAAATCGGGGATGACGCCGTAGTTTTCAAAACCCCAAAAATGCTCCCCCGTGCGGCCGAAGCCGGCTTGCACTTCGTCGGCGATGCACAGTCCGCCCGCACGCCGGACAATGTCGTAAACGATGCCCAGGTACTCCGGCGGCGGCACAATGGCTCCGCCGACCCCTTGAATCGACTCGGCAATAAAGCATGCCACCTGGCCGCTCGTCTCTTGCTGGATGACGTGTTCGACATCGTGAGCGCATTTCAGCCCACAGCTTGGATATTCCAGGCCATAGGGACAACGATAGCAGTAGGGGGCCAGCGCATTCTTGACGCCGACCGTTGGATTCGATTTGAACTTCCACGTGCTTTGCGCCGTCAGCGCCATCGTCGCCTGTGTGCCGCCGTGGTAGCCGTTGCGCAGGCTGATGACCTCTTGGTTGCCGGTAAACTCGCGCGCGGACAAGATCGCAACCTCGTTGGCTTCGCTGCCTGAGTTGGTGAAATAAGTGACCGAAAGATTGCTGTCGGCCGGGAAATGCTCGGCCAACTTGCTGGCGAATTGTCCGATTGTCGGGTGCAAATAGATCGTCGTCACATGCTGCAATCTGCCCACTTGCTCGCAAACTTTCTCGACAATGTACGGGTGGCAATGCCCGACCGAGACCGTGACGATGCCAGCAAACGCGTCGAGATACTGCTTTCCGTTCTCGTCCCAGAGGTACTGCATGTACCCTTCGACGACCATGAGCGGATCACGGTAGTAGGTGATCAACCCCGGTGAAAGAAACTGTTGCCGCAGCGCAAGCACATCTTGCTTGCAAGGGCCAGAATAGCGCGTGGGTTGATGGTCGACGATCGGCAGCGAATGGCGAATTGGCGCGGCCACGGCAAAGTTCTCGAAAGGAGCGAGGCCCGAACAAAATCTATCCGAATTTTAACGATCGCCGCTGCGCATCGCTACGCTGCTGTTGGCACTGGATCGTCGCGACAACGCCCTAATTTGCCAACAGCAGCGCGGTAAGTGGAGCGTTGGCGGGGGGAAAGTTTAATTGAGCCAACTCTTTGCGTTCGGCCCAATGAAAGGGCGACTTTGGGCGTTGTGTCGGATGGGTCGGCCGGCACTCGAAGAAGTGGATTTCAAGAAGGCCGTGATCGTATTGATGCGCCGTGCAAAGCAGTTCGTCGACGGCTTCGACGGTCAGGCCGCTTTCTTCGCGGCATTCGCGTACGGCCGCCGCCGCAGGGGATTCGCCTGGATGTGCCTTGCCGCCGGGGAATTCAGCGAATCCGGCCAGCGCTGTGCCAAAGGGGCGAATGCCGACCAGAAAACGATCTTGGTGCCTCACGACTGCAATGGCAACGATGGCGTGCATTCTTATTTCTTCAGCCGATCGAGCAACCGGCCGGGCGTACCCATAATGTTGTAGCCGTTGTCGACGTGCAGGATTTCTCCGGTGATGCCGCTGGACTGCGACGACAGCAAAAATGCGCCGCTGTTGGCTACGTCGTCGTGCGTGATGTTTTCTCCCATCGGCGCCATTTCGCGGTATAACTCTTCCATGCCGTCGCTGCCGACGGCGCGGGCCGCTAGCGTTCGCAGCGGGCCGGCGCTGATTGCGTTGACGCGCACGCCAGCCAGTCCGAGATCGAACGAAGCGTATTTCACGCAGGCGTCGAGAGCAGCTTTGCAAATGCCCATCACATTATATCGCGGCACGACTTTCTCACCGCCGAAGTAGGTCATGGCCAAAATCGAACCCCCTTTGTTCATGATCGGCTCGGCAATTCGGCACATTGCCAACAAACTGTAAGCGCTGATGTCCATCGCCAATTTGAAGCCCTCGCGGCTGGTTTGGATGGTGGGCTTGGCCAAGTCGTCGGTGAGGGCGAACGCGACCGAATGAAGCAGAAAATCGATCTTGCCGAATTCCGCGCCGGCACAGTCGACGAACTTCTGGATGTCGTCGTCCTTGCTCACATCGACCGGTAGCAAAAACGTGGCGTTTGGCTGGCTATCGGTGAGCTGCGAAACCCGGCGGCGGTTACGCTGCCGCTCGTCGTCGGCCCGATCTGGCAGGTGCGAAAAGCCGCACAAGCCCCCCTCGGCCATGATTCGACTCGCGATTGCCCAGGCAATCGAATTCTCGTTGGCGACACCGAAAATGACCCCTTTTTTACCGTCGAACAAACCCATGATGATACTCCTTCACGACAGAATTCTTCGGCCGATCGGTGTGAGAATACCGATTGGAACGCAATTGCACAACCGAGGCAACGTTAACACCGAGATGTAGTCCAATAGACGACACGCTGCGTAGTAGTTACTATCATTTTCGCGGCGCACTTGGTCGCGGCTCGGAGTAGCATCCCTTCAATTCCCGTACCCCAAATCTCATGGTCGCAACAGCATATTTGAGCCCGCTCGATTTTCTTTCTCCGGCCGAGCGGTTGGACAATGTCGGCGGCTATCTTTCGGAGGTGTTGACCGCCTTATTACAACGGTTGTCGGCCGATTTCGCCGCCATTGCAACGGCTGACCAACGACAGCGAGCGGTGGCACTGGTGGGTGTTCCGCGCGCTTGGCCGCTGGAATTGTTGGCTGAGTGCTTGGATCGAGAAGCACCGCAAATGCACGGCAACTGGCTGGCGGCACCACTTGCGCCGCGCGACCCAACCGGAGAGATTTTGGTTTTGCACCGAACCGCCGGATGGAATGGCGGGCGAGCAGTTGAAATTGAATCGCTGACTGAAATGGCGATCGCGCTTCGGTCAGGTATCGAAATCGTCCGTAATCGCCAGCGGCTCATGTGGCGAGTGGAGCGAGCAGAGACGATACTGTCGATTGTGCAACACTGGGCTCGTACCCAGGAAATGGAAAAACTGCTTGCGCAGATGGCCGAAGCATCGACGCGGCTGTTGAACGCCGACCGAGCCAGCATTTTTTTGTGGGACAAGACGGCGCGCGTCTTGGTCGGCCGACCGGCACTCGGCGTGGTTGGTGGAGAGTTGCGAGTGCCGGACGATGCCGGAGTGGTCGGTGAGGTGCTGCGAACCGGCCAATCGCAGCGCGTGACGCAGCGAGAATATCTCGATCCAATAAATCGCCACATCGATGTACAACTTCGCTACCAGACGCGCAATCTATTGGCTGTTCCGCTGAGGTCGAGTCAGCGCGAATTTCTGGGCGTATTTGAAGTGCTGAATAAGCATGCCGGCGAATTTACCGCCGATGACGAAGCGGCACTGGTCGAACTGGCCAATCATGCGGCTGTCGCACTTGAAGACACGCAAGATTGGCAGCGGTTGCTGCAATCGCACCGGCAGATTGTCGATCAAGCGGCCGACCATGCGCGACTGATTGGCAAGAGCCCAGCGATCGAAGCGCTCCGATCGACCGTTCGCCGCGTGGCCGACACGGAACTGGCAGTACTCGTGCTGGGCGAAAACGGGGCAGGTAAGGAAGTGGTCAGTCAGTTGATTCATTATCTGAGCCGCCGGCGCGAACGGCCGTTTGTGGCGGTCAATTGTGCGGCGATTGCCGAGACGCTGTTGGAAAGCGAGCTATTCGGTCACGAAAAGGGCGCGTTTACCGATGCCCGCGAGGCTCGCGCGGGCAAATTCGAGTTGGCTGCTGGCGGCACATTGTTTCTGGACGAAATCGGCGACCTAAGCCCCGGTGGGCAGGCCAAGTTGTTGCGGGTGCTCGAAGAAAAGATCGTCGTGCGAGTCGGCGGTTCACGGCCGATTCCGGTCGATGTCCGCGTACTGGCGGCGACGAACCAGAATCTTGCCGAATTAGTGCGCGGCAAGAAATTCCGCGAAGATCTGTATTTTCGGTTGAACGTCGTCGTACTCGATTTGCCGCCGCTGCGCGATCGCGGTGACGACGTGCTACTCTTGGCGGACCATTTTCTGGCGGAATTCTCGCGACGCGCCGGCCGCAAGCCGCCGAGGCTTACGTTGGAAGCAAAAAAGCGGCTCATGCAACATCATTGGCCGGGGAATGTGCGCGAATTGAGAAATCTCATGGAGCGCTTGGCGTATTTGACGGTCGAGGAGAAAATCGAGCCTGCGGAATTGGCATTCATCTTGTCGCCGAGCCAAGAAAGCGTCAACCTGCTGGTGGTCGATCGGCCGTTGGCTGACGCGACCGATCGCTTTCAAATTGAGTACATTCGTAAGGCGATCGATCGCAGCCGCGGCAACATGACCGACGCGGCCGATTTGCTGGGCCTGCATCGATCGAATTTGTATCGAAAAATGAAGCAACTTGAAATGGAGGAATAATGGCGACGGAGAAAACCATTTTTAAGCGAATCATCGACCGCGAGATTCCCGCCAACATCGTGTTCGAAGACGACCGCTGTCTGGCGTTTTACGATGTCAACCCGCAGGCGCCGACGCACGTGTTGGTGATCCCCAAGAAAGAGATTGTCAACGCCGATGCATTGGCCGACGAGGATGCTGCGCTCGTTGGCCACCTGTGGCTGGTGATTCGCAACCTGGCGCGGCAACTGGGACTGAACGACGGCTATCGCGTGGTGGTCAACTGCGGGCCGCACGGCGGGCAGAGCGTGGACCACTTGCATTTCCACATGCTGGGCGGGCGGCACATGCAGTGGCCGCCGGGATAGCTCACAGCCGCATCACCGCGTTTCCGCTGAGCCTGCGGATCAACCGGCGCATTTCCAACACGCTGACGGTCGCCAGCACTTGCGGAGGGGGCAATTCGCTCGCCGCGATGATGTTGTCGATCGACGTGGCCTCGCTCGGAATTGCGGCCAGAACTTGTTGCTCTAATTCGTTGAGCAACAATTCGGCGGGGTGGTGAATGGTGCGACCATCGTCGCGCGCGGCGGTCGCCTGCGGAAGCGGCCCGAGTTCCTCCAAAATGTCTTCCACGGTTTCAACCAGTTTTGCTCCGTCGCGAATCAGCCGATGGCAGCCATTCGACATGCGGCTCGTTACCAATCCAGGCACGGCAAAAACGTCGCGACCTTGTTCCATCGCGTGGCGGGCCGTGATTAGCGCGCCCGATCGGTTCGATGCTTCCACGACGAGCACGCCGAGCGACATGCCGCTGATGATCCGGTTGCGCTGCGGAAACATACCTCCCAGCGGCGCTACGCGCGGCGGCGCTTCGCTGATCACCGCGCCAGTTGCGGCAATCTCCGCGGCCAGTTGCACGTGCTCGGGCGGATAGATGTTCAGCACTCCGCTGGCCAAAACAGCGATCGTGCGGCCGCCAGCCGCCAGCGCCCCGCGATGAGCGGCGGCGTCAATGCCGCGAGCCAGGCCACTGACCACGGTATAGCCCGCGCGGACCAGGTTGCCCGCCAGCCGCTCGGCTTGCTGCAATCCATAATTGGTTGCATGGCGCGAACCGACGATGGCAATGGCCAAGGCATCGCTCGGCTGCAGTTTGCCGCGGACGAAGAGCACCCCCGGCGGGTCGGGCAATTCGAGCAGCGAGCGTGGAAAGCCTTGATCGGTTTCGATCAGAATCTCGATTTCGTCGCGACGGCAATTTTCCAATTCCGCTTCGACATCGATTTGATTCTTCGCATCGGCGATCGAGCGGCATAGCTTCGGACCAACGCCGGAAACGAGTTGCAATTCGCAGGGAGCGGCGGCAAACACTGCTTCCGGATTTCCAAAGCGTTCCAACAGTCGGCGGCGGGTCAAAGGGCCGACACCTGCGATCATCGACAGCCGTAAGAACTCCGCTCGAGAAGCTGAATCGGCAACAACTTGCGTTTGTGTCGGCATGGTCTCTCTTGCAAGGACTGGTTTCACTGCATCCTTGGTGTTCAAACAATTCGTAGGATGCGGCGGCGCGGCATGGCGGCATTACCAGTTGAAAAGTGTAGCGACCTCTGAGCATCGTCGCCACAAGTTTACCGCAAACCACATCAGATTTTAGAGACAACCGTCGCGACGAGTGTCGATCTGGAGCGCATGCTCACACCGAAAGGACGGCCAGGACATCGTCCGTAGCAACTCCGTCGAGAAGCTCCACCTGACCTATTTTGACAGGAAGAATGAATCGCAGCCGGCCGTGCTCCGTTTTCTTGTCGTGGAACATCGCGGCGACAAGCTGCTGGTGGCTGACGGCGGGCAATTCGACCGGCAGTCCCAGATTTTCGAGCAGCAATCGCTGGCGCTGGAGCATTGCGGCATCGATTCGGCCGAGTCGCTGCGCAAGCCGGGCGGCACACATCATGCCGATGGCGACGCATTCACCGTGCAAAAACTGGTTATATTTGGTAACTGCCTCCAGGGCATGTCCGAAGGTATGACCGTAGTTCAAAATCGCTCGATAACCCGATGTTTCTCGTTCGTCGGCTTCGACGACCTGCGCTTTGAGTTGGCAGCAGCGAGCGATGACTTGCCGCAGCACCTCGGGTTGCTTGGCGAGTAGTGACGACGATTCGCGCTCAAGCAACGAGAAGAAATCGGCATCGAGGATCATTCCATACTTGACAACTTCCGCCAGGCCCGAGCGATACTCCCGGTCAGGGAGCGAATTCAAGGTGTCGGTATCGATGAGCACCGCCGTCGGCTGCCAGAATGCGCCGACCATGTTTTTCGCGCCGGGCAAGTTCACCCCGACTTTGCCGCCGACTGAGCTATCGACCTGCGCCAGCAGCGTGGTCGGAATCTGCATGAACGGAATGCCGCGACCATAGCTGGCGGCGACGAATCCGGCCAAATCGCCGACGACTCCTCCGCCGACGGCAACCAGCCGTGTTTTTCGGTCGGCGCCGAATTCCAGCAGTTTGTTCCACAGCCGATCCGCCTGGGCGATGCATTTCGATTGCTCGCCCGATTTGACGACAATCGTTTCGACTATCGCGCCGGCCGCGGTCAGACTTTTTTCGACCCATGGAGCGTGGAGATGCTCGACGCACTGGTCCGCGACGATAACCGCGCGACTGAATATTCCGCGTTCGCTGGCAATCGTTCCGGCTAGCGACAAGCAGCCAGTGCCGATACAGATTTCGTAGCTGCGCTCGCCTAATTTGACCGGAACGGAAATCATCGAATCAGACACGGCTTTCTTTTTTCGCCGAGAATCATCGCGCGGCAAGTCGCTCCAAATCGCCCTCAGTTACCGTGATCTGTCGGGTGAAACCGGAATGCTGGCGAGTATAGCTCAATTCGGCACAATCCTTTGGAGTTGAATGCAACGCCGCTTCGACGCGCGCTCGGTCGGCCGGCTGCCAATCGTCGAATTCGTCGGGCCAAATGGTGATTTGCTCCATGACGAGACCTTCGCGGTATGGGTCGAATTCGTTGGACATAGTTAAGGTTTGTACTTCACGCTCCGTCAGGAATTTGAAATTGGCTGGCGAGACTCTTTTGGAAACACTGGATGTTCAATCAGATCGTTTCGAGGTTGTTCCCGGCACTTCACCCTACCCAAAAAGCATGCGACGCCTACTCAAGAAACTTCCAGTGGGACAGTATAATGCGAATTCGCATGGCGGCCAATGGAGCAAAACCATGGTTGGATGCTGAAAACGAATGAAAACCAGAGAAAGTGAAATGCCCCGCGAGCAGCAGTGGGAAACCTACTTCGACCCGGCGGCGATCCTGCGCACGTTAGGCCTGTCGGCCACGTGCCGCGACGTCGTGGAATTTGGATGTGGTTATGGCACTTTCACGATTCCGGCGGCAAGAATTGTCTCCGGCACGGTTTACGCCCTCGACATCGACGGCGAAATGGTCGATCGAACAGCAGAGCGATGCCAAGAATCGGAGCTAACCAACGTCCGTGCGATTCGGTGCGATTTCTTACAAAATCCACTGCCGACGACCTCGGCGGACTATGCAATGTTGTTCAATATTCTCCATGCGGAGCAGCCAGAGCAACTCTTGGAGTGTGCCCGTTGCGCACTCGGACCGGGTGGACGATTGGGGATCATGCACTGGCGATACGACTCCACTACACCGCGCGGGCCAAGCATGGCGATTCGTCCGAAGCCGGAGCAATGCCAGCACTGGGCCGCTTCCGTCGGCTTTGTGGCCGCCAGTGAAATCGTCGAACTGCCCCCATACCACTACGGATTTGTCGTTCATAAATCGCTCACTGAATAACCATATTTCGCATCCTTTCCACGATCGTCTCGCGTGAACCGCGGCAAATTGTTGATTTTATTGATGGCTGCCGCCGGCGTTTCCGCCGGAGTGCTAAAGGTCTGGAATCAGCACCGGCACATGGAGCAGGTCTTGGCAAGCCTGACTCCCAGTGTCGCGCGATTGATCGCCGAGGCGCCTCAAGCTGAACTGCTGCGAGTTGAACTGTCGCAGCCCCCCGATTCCATTTCCCCCAGCGAAACCGTGGAAATCGAAGGAAAGACCTATCGGATTGCAGATCGCAGAGACTTGGCCGATGCAAAAGGCTTCGCTGCGATTCGAGACCGGCTCCTCGACGACGCCAGTTACGATTGGACCGTACACCGCATCGAAGTCGATGCCAGCACTTGGAAATATGTGTTGCAATTTTCAAACCGTGCTGAACGAGCACGGCTGGCGTTCGGATTTCCGGCTACAGAGGAAGGATGGTTGCGAAGCCTGAAAACCGATCAAACGCTGGTTGTCACCCCAATTGCCGATGGACTAGCGACGTTTTTTTCGGCGCAGTTTGAAGAACCGGCTCCCCCGGCGAAGTAGTGTGGATAGTCGCAAACGATTGTCACCAATAGCGTTAGGATCGGTCTAGGAGCTTTCGCGATGGCTCGCCTATAATTTGGATTCACCTTTGGATGGATACCCTGCCGAGCAAGGTTCAGCTCGGGCTTGGAAACGTGTCGTTGAATCCTGCGCGGAGAAAATCCAAGGCGATTGGACGCGTTGGATGCGAAGGGGCGACTCTTTGCGTCCATTGAAGAGAGCGGAAGCTACATTCTTAAGGAAACGGAGTTCCTTGCATGCGATCGATTGCCATCTTGAATCAAAAAGGGGGTGTTGGCAAAACCACGACCGCCGTTAATTTGAGCGCGGCACTGGCGGCCGCCGGCCAACGCGTGGGACTGATCGATCTCGACCCTCAAGCACATGCCACGTTGCATTGCGGTGTGACGCCCGGTCAAGATGGACGTTCAATTTATGAGGTGTTGCTGGGCGATGCTCTACTCGGCGACGCTTGGCGAGGGGTTGATGGAAATCTTTGGCTCGTCGGTTCGCATATCGACTTGGCTGCGGCCGAAGTGGAATTGGCCGGTGTCGTCGGGCGAGAAGTCGTGCTGCGAGATAAGCTGGAGGAATCGCTGAACCATGAGCAAGGCACTAACGGGCCGGCAGAACTCGACTTCTTGCTCATGGATTGCCCGCCGTCGCTGGGTGTTCTGACCCTCAACGCACTGGCTGCCGTCAATGAAGTGTTACTTCCGCTACAACCGCACTTTTTGGCATTGCACGGCTTGAGCAAGCTGTTGCAGACCATCGAACTTGTCTCGCGGCGACTCAATTCCAGGCTGAAATTGGCCGGCGTCGTCCTGTGCATGTATGAATCGGCGACCCGGCTAGCCGGTGAAGTGACCGAAAACGTGGTGGAGTTTTTCGCTGCCCAGCGTGGCAAGCCATCGCCGTGGTCCGAGGCGCAAATTTTCCAATCTCGCATTCGCCGCAATATTCGCCTGGCCGAGGCTCCCAGCTTTGGCCAATCGATCTTTCAATACGCGGCCGACTCGAACGGCGCTGAAGACTATCGTCGGCTGGCCGACGAACTGTTGCAGATGCCCGCGGAGCTTTCGCTGGCGCGTTCGGCTTGACCTCTTTTTCCAATCGTAGCGTGGTTGCCGTCCGTAATGGCGGTCCATTGAAAAATTCTTGGTCGCGGTCTTTCCCGGGGCGAATTCTTTTGCATCGCATGGTCGATGCGTAGAACTGCTGCTGCATGGATTGCCCTGCACGGGGAATGGATTTCTCCAACGAACGCTGCGCAGCTCGTTCTCGGGCGCTTCACAGGTGCCCGTGAACCCGGACGACAAACCGTCCCTGAATTCGTACCGATTCAGTGGCCGCGAAGTGTCGTTTGCCGCTGTCGCCGCTCTCGCTCGAGCCGCAATTGTCTCGCTTGGATAGGGCACGGAGCCCCCGCGAGGTTTAACGGAATACCCGTTCCAAAGGAGTCTTTCCATGAAGTGTTCTCTCAGTGCGCTCGCGATTGCGCTGCTAGCCAGCGGGATCGGAAGCACGTCGGCGCTGGGGCAAGCGGTTCGCGGCCCCGTCGCATTCGGTGGCGCCTCGGCGACCCTCACGCCTACCACCTCGTACTACAGCGCTCGATACGCGCCGCCTCCCATTCCCGGCGATGCTGCGCCTCAACCGCCGACCGTGGTCACACCCAAGTCGGATGCTCCCGAAAGTGTCGCCGCGCCGGAACCGCAAAAAAGCTACTTCGGCGACATCGGCCATGGCCTGGCCGGTTCGGGCGCAGTCGATCCTTGCAACCTCGATTGCGGCTGCTGCGACAACGTTTGCCCGCGCTGGTCGGTTTGGGCCAACGGCTTGTGGATGGGTCGCAACATGCCCAACAATTTCTGGACGACCTATGAATCGGGCAACAACTCGAATCAATTGCTCTATTTTCCCGGCGCCGATTGGGGCGGCGGATTTGAAGTGGGTGGAAACTATTGGTTCGGCTGCCCGACTGGCTGCAACACCTGCGGCGGCCTCAACCCCTACTGCAACTGCTGCTACCAAAACGGCATTCAAGTGTTGTATTGGGGCATTTGGGGCATGAATGGCAATTCGAGCATCTACGACCCCAATAACAATCTCAGCACTCCGATCGACTTGGGCTTTGTGGATTTCAACAACAATCCAGGTATCCTTCCGCAGCAGTTCTTCGACAATTCGCGTTCGCATCGAGTCACACGCGACGATCAGATTCACAATATCGAAATCAACTTGCTGGCGATTCCCTGCTGCACCGGCTGCCAGAATTTGCATCTGATGTGGCTGGCAGGCGTACGCTACTTCCGCTTCACCGATGCGTTGCAGTTTGGCGCTTTGGCGGGCACATCGCCAACCAATGCCCAATTTGGCGATAATCCGGCGGATGAAGCGTTCCTCAATGCAGACGTGCAGAACAACTTGGTCGGCTTTCAGATTGGAACTCGTGCCGACTACTGCATCCACAACCGCTGGACGATCTTCGCCACGCCGAAAGTCGGCATTTACGGCAACCACGTAACCGGGCAGAACTCGCTGTATACCGGCGATGGCCTGTACGGCACGTTTCAAGATAGCGGCAATGCGCTCAACTTTACGAACTCGGCCAACACGTTCAGCATGCTGGCTTCGATCGATGTTGGTTTCACGTATGCCTTCACTCCGAACTGGCTTTTCACGGCCGGTTACCGCGTAGTGGCGGCCAGCCAAGTGGCGCTGGCCGATAATCAGATTCCGCACTACTTGGCCGACGAAGCCCAATGGCGATCGATCAATACCAATGGCGATCTGATTCTTCACGGCGGATTTGCCGGACTGGAGTACCGATTCTAAATCTCCCGGGCGAGTTGCCAATTTGCCGTGGTGAAAACCGGCCCGGCGAATCGGAACAGCGCGCTACATGGGTAACGCCCAGGGGTTGCGACCTCTGGGCGTTTTTTTTTGTGTACGTCAGGCATGATGCGCAGCATCATCGCCTGACGCTGCAAACCGGGGAACGAAAGCGATCCGGGATGCGACTTGTCGGGTCCACACCCCGATGTGGACTTCGCCTGCCGAATGTTCCTCATCCCGCCGCGTAGCCGGCTTATTTTTCTTCGACCCTCGCACGCGAAAAACCGAAAAAAACCTCGGCATTTCTCGATCGAATTTCATGCTCGGCATGCAGAAACGCGCAACGGGGGCGGAAATGAGCCGGAAATCGGCCAGCCGCCAGTTCGCTGTTTTTCTCGAAGAAAACTTGGCATTTCCGTTCCGTGATTTCCGCTGCATTTTTTTTGCGAATTGCAATCCGTCGCGAAACCTCGATTTCACCGAGAAAAGCCCGCTGGTGCGAACCACCTCCCCTGTCATTCGTCCTGAGAGATCAAATTCCAATGCCCTGCGCCAGTTCCATTTGCGCCTTGTGCAGGCGCGAGTAGGCTCCGTTGGCTTCCAACAGCTCGGAGTGGTTGCCGATTTCAACGATCTGGCCGCGCTGCAAAACTACGAGCCGGTTCGCCTTTCGCAGTGTGCTCAGCCGATGGGCGATGGCAATGGTCGTGCGGCCTTGGATGAGGTTGTCGAGCGCAATCTGAATCTCGCGCTCCGTTTCGGTATCGACCGCCGAGGTCGCTTCGTCGAGGATCAAGATCCGCGGATCGATCAACAGCGCGCGGGCGATGGAAATCCGCTGGCGCTCGCCGCCAGAGAGCGATTGGCCTCGTTCGCCGACGAGCGAATCGTACCCGTCGGACAATGCCAGGATGAAGTCATGT
>JADZDJ010000079.1 GCA_020851115.1 Pirellulales bacterium | reverse complement strand
TCCAAGATCTCGCGATCTTTCTCTCGAATGCGTCGATCCTTCCCGTCCATGGCCCGACAGTACCAAATCCACGAAAATGACGCATCGGCAATTTGAGACCGTGAACGGTTACCAAATCTTTAGCCTCGACCGAGTCTTGCAACTGTTGAATCGGACCATTTTCCAGGGCTTGCAGGATACCTTGCAAGTCAATCTCACGGCCGGCGCTGTCTTTCCGTTTGGGAATGATCCTCACCGCCCAGCGCAGGTGGGACCGCGTTTCCGACCAATAGAAATTAGCGAGCGACCAGTTTTTATGTTGTGCCGCGAACCAAAGGTTGGAAAAGTGGTAACCCACATCCTGCATCGCGTGCGACTGGTCGGGCAATTTGCCTTGGATCGTCTCGAGTTCCGCGGCCTGCGATTGCAGGTCGCTGGCGGGTTTCGTGGATTGGGCGAGCGCCGAGCGTTGCAAGGACAAGAGCCATGTCTGCGCGGCGATTCCAATTATAACGCCAAGCGCCAGCAAGCCCGTGGTACACATTCGAGAATGGTTCATCGAGATATTCCTTGCGGATTTGGGATTTGACTTCGTCCATTCAGAACTCCGCAGCTAGGCACTGCCATGTGCGCGAGCGACCGACGGATCATGGATCGTTCAACAATTCTAAACAAACCAACTGGTCAGAGCCTTGCACATAAAGCAAGCCGCGGGCCAGTGCAGGCACCGTCCAAGCTGGATATTTGATCAGAGGCGCGCCGCCTTCGCCGACTAGTTCCCATTGGGCCAGCTCATCGTATTGCTTTGGCGTCGCGCGAATCAGTCGCAGGGTTCCATCTTCGCTGAGGCACACTAGCGAGTCTTCGACCAATAACAGCGAGCAGCGCCCCAGATCTGGCTTGCTCCACATCACTTTGCCGGTGTTCCACTCGACGCATCGCAATTCAGCTTCGGGAGCATGATAACCGCTCGATCCGTAAATATAGCCGCAGTGCACGATGGGCGTGTTCCAATGCAGAGCCAGCGTTCGCTGGCGTGGGCGAGCGCGGTCGGTCCAAACTTCCTCAAAGGTCTGGCCGGTAAAACGCACCAGGGCGCTTCCAAGTTCGTAGGTTTCCGAAACGAACACTTCGTTTCCAACCACCACAGGACTGGAGGCATTGACGCTTTCCAGTCGTTTCGCCCGCCACGGAAATTGGGCGAGCGCCTTTCCTTGGTTGGGGTCGATCGCCAGCAGGCCGGCTCGCGCGAATATGAATACGATATCGCGGTCGTTGACCCTAGCGAGCACTGGGCTGGCGTAGCTCGCCAGATCGTCCCCTGTGGTCCAGCGCAACTTGCCGGTGGCTATGTCGAATGCCGCGATGGCGCAATGGTTCGTTTTCACTCGTCCGCTTGCCGCATAGACGTTCTCTGGGCCGCTAGGCGGGCTGCCGCCGACGTTGACCAGCAGCAAATCGTTCCAAACGAGCGGCGTGCTGGCGACGCCGAAGAAATTCTTCACGACATGAAATTGCTTCGTCGTGTCGATGCGCCAGAGCATCTGGCCATCGGCTACGCGCACGCATTGCAAAATACCTTCGGCGCCGAAGGTGAAAACGTGGGATCCATCGACCAAGGGTGTAGCGCGCGGGCCATTGTTGTAGCCGAGTAGGTCGGAATAGTCGGACGTGTATTCGCTCTTCCAGAGCAGATCTCCGGTTTCTGCGTTGTGGCAGCTTAGCCGCGCCACATCACCCATGCGAGCAAAATGAAAGAGCCGACCGTCACGGATCGTCGGTGCAGCGTAGGTGGCTCCGATCGGCTGTTGCCAAAGGATGGGTGGTCCGTCCTTGGGCCAGTGGGTTGGAAGCCCTCGTTCGGTCGATTTGCCGTTGCGCAACGGCCCTAAGAAGTCGGGCCAATCGCTGCCGAATTTGCGATGCACAATCGACCGCGGAGCGACCGGCGGCCCGGCACGCCCACAATCCGCCGGCCAACTTGCAAGCAACACGAATCCAATGGTGATTTGAAAGTTGCACATCGATCTGAAAACAGAGAGCGGTACGATTCGCCCTAAATCCTCTTGTCGAAAGCGGTCCATGGATCGTCGCGGCGTCAAAAAAGCCGTTGCGAGGTCTCGATGACTGCGGTCAGCCGCGGCTTCGCCGGCTGAATCGCAATCCGGCTGGGGCAGTCGAAGCGACACTTCTCAAACTGTGCAATGACCTTGAATTGTGATTGGTTGCCTTGGAATTTGCAAAACGAAACTTGAAAGAATTTGACCTCGAATGGCTATGGGGGGGAGGGCCGCAAGGCCACCCAGCGTATTTCGTGGAACCGGCTCACAGAGGTCGACGAAGCCGGAAATCAACCGTGGCGATCGAGCAATGCTTGAAGCGCTGTCGTTTTCGAACGCACTTCGTCGAAAAGCGTTTGTGCGCGGGCAGTGTCATTTCGCAGGCCGATTTCTTCCAATTGACGTAGAGAAAGGGTCAGCGATGGGGCGCCAAAATTTGCCGCTAAGCCGCGCAAGGCGTGCGCCGCCTTACAGATTTCTTCCCCCCGCATTGATTGGACCGCCGAGAAGAGTCGATTGAGCAGCAGCGGCGAATCCTCGGCAAATACCTTTGCCAAGCTGGCCAATAACTGGTGGTCGCCCCCAAGCCGATGCAGCGTGCCGTCGAGGTCGAGCAACTCGTCGTCGCGGACGCCTAAGTCCGTTGATGTGATATTCTTCGGCGGGCCATTGGTCAGCGACGGTGTTGTCTTCGATGAATTCCCAGCCATCACGGATACCTCGAACTTCCAGCCTCGCAAGGGTCTGGCAGAAAACGCCGCAAGCGGCAATCTCGCTGCTGCGGCAATCGAATGCTAAACCCAGGTCAATTGTAGATGCAGCTACGAATCGTGAACAAGAGAATCAAAGGGGAAGTGAAACTGCAACGGGTCAAAAAAGGATCCAGTCCAGTTTTTCAGTTTGTTCGTTGAGATTCACGGTAATCGACATGCGCAAGTCGCTCGCCACGCCGCAACGATACAGGGCAAAATTCATGCCCATTTCCAGCGGTAGAGAAACCTTGCGGCTCGTGAAATTGATTTTGCGGAGGAATTTCGCGGCTGCGACGAATTGGCCGGCGAATTCGAGGAGTATATTGTCTGGGCAGCTTCCCGAATCGAGTCACCGAATTCTAGATGGGACTGATTGCGAGACACGTTCGTCAGGAGGCAGACGACCGATCACGCTAGTCGACGTGCGCCGAGGGATTGTAAGGCTCACCGGAGACCAGAATGACCAAAAAACCAGCAAGCCACCCTTCGGGATGTGGGAAGTATGGAGTTGGTCCCAAAATAGCTTCCCGAATCCTTGGGTGCTCAGGCCTACCGCGATAGGGACGACGACAGCCCGGTGCCCCCAGCACAGATCCTTACGTGCAATGCAATTGCATACGGCTCTTGCCTTGGATGTTGACTTGCAAACCGCGCGTTGGGATCAGGGTGCAGGATCCTCGGCGTCGGCCACGGGGTAGCCTAGGTTGCCCCAAACCTGGGCGAAGCAAGAAGCATCAGCAAGCGGAGCCTTTTACTGGAACCAAATCCCATCAGATCGGGATGCTTCTCGCACCGCACCGGCTTGAGCAACTGGCGCTACTTGCTCATTCATCGGATCCTGCACTTTTTCTGTCACCCATTGGATGCAATGAACTCAACACTGGATACAATGAACTCAACGTCGCCCAATGAAAAAATCGCCTTTCAGGAGAAACAATAGATGCGCTCAAATCAAGCGGCTGGAATGGCACTTGGGTTTCTCTTTTTCTTCCTTACCGTCAATAAGGATCTTGCCGCCATCGAACTAGCGAAAATCGACCGCGCGATCGGCAAGCTGCCGCAATTTCAATCTCCACATCCCGAATACTGCCTACTGGTCTTCGGGCCCGAGGCGGCTAAGCACGTCTGGATGATCCACGACGGCGACACGCTCTACGTCGATCGCAACGGCAATGGTAATCTGACGGAGCCGGGTGAAGCGGTCAAGGTCACCAATAATTTCCCTGCATCGGATGAATTTAAGATCGGCAGCATTACCGACGGCCCATTGGAACACAAAGAGCTGTTCGTCTATTGGATGGACGCCGAGTTTCTCCGCAACCGAGACCCACGCGTGAAGGCCCTGCTGGATGAAAATCCCAATTGGCGGATGTGCCGCATGAACATCGATGTCGAAATTCCCGGCCAAAAAGGAGCCGGTCGCGGCGGTCGAGTGCCCCAGTCGGTCAGCTTGCAAGACAGCCGCGGCATCTTTCAATTCGCGACCGATCCCAAAGCCGCGCCAATCGTCCACTTCGGCGGCCCTTGGGAAATTACCTTCTACAGTAAAGAAGATTGGCACATTGACCAGACAGAACAGCCCAGCCTGTCGGTCGGCACGCCGGGGCTGGGATCTGGAACCACAGCCTATGTCGAGTACCAAAATGTCATCCCCGCCGAGCTTAAGCCGAAACTGCAAGTGACATTCCCGCAGCTCGACGACGCACACGCAGCCGTCACCAGGTCTTACCAGCTCGATCGCCGCTGCTGCGGCATCAACCTGTACGGCGATATCCGAATTCCCACCGACATCGGCCCTGGCACGGCGACAGTAGAAATCTCGATCCCCAATTGGCCTGGAACGACCTTGGCCTCGACGACGCATGAAGTAAAAATTCTCCCTGCACCTGCGCGGCCGAAGTTAAAGCTGGTATCCAAGCGGCTCATCGGTGCGTTAGAGCACGTCAACAAGCCGCTCCACGCCCGAGAAGCACGCCTCATCGACATCCAATTCTCGCCCGATGGTAAACGCCTCGTCGCCGCCGAAGTCCCCAGCGACGTGGTGCAGCTTTGGGATGTTGACGCTCGCAAGACGCTGCGGACGTTTGATACCGGTATACGAAGTCGATTTATGATACCGTTCTTCACCGTCTCACTCGACTGGCAGTCGCTGTTTGCTGCAACATACCGCAATAATTATTTGTAACCGTTCACGGTCTCAAATTGCCGATGCGTCATTTTCGTGGATTTGGTACTGTCGGGCCATGGACGGGAAGGATCGACGCATTCGAGAGAAAGATCGCGAGATCTTGGAGTTGAAGTTGCT
>JADZDJ010000078.1 GCA_020851115.1 Pirellulales bacterium | reverse complement strand
CCAAATCGCCATGATCCAGCTCATGCTCCACCGCCTCTGCCGGCCGCCCAGCCGACAACACCGATGCTAGCAATTAAGAAACACCCTCTAAGATCGGCGCACCTGCCAACCGTGGGATGATTCGCTCCGCCTGATTGCGATAGCCCAGGACTTTCGGATAGATCATATAGGCGGGATTTTGCAATCGTCCTGCCCGCCGGCCCCATCGCTTTGCCATGATTGGTCGCCAGCGTTATGATGTTAAGTCTGTCGCAGTAAAAACTTAAGCCGAAAACTATCAGTTTAGTACCACAATTTAGTGCCAGGCGATTCCGCTCATCGTAGGTCGTTGGTACATAAGGCACAAGCGACAACCGCCCCCGTAGCTCAGAGGATAGAGCGAGTGTTTCCTAAACACTAGGCCGCAGGTTCGATTCCTGCCGGGGGTAGTGTTGTTGTGTTCAGTAGTTCTGGCAGATAGCCGCAAATTGACGCAACGTCTTGTGTCGCCTCACCTTGCAACGGTGGGGCGTTTTTTGTTGGTGGGGGCGTTTTCGCTTCCATGCGAGTCGGTTCGGCGGTTTGCTGCACCACCTGTTGCACCACCTTGCCGCCGTTGGCTTGTGCCGTGGCTCGGTCGAAGTGGGCATCGGTTGTTTGTAGGTAGTGCTTGGCGGCGATTGCTTCGGTATTTCCTAGCCAATCGGCAACTACGTGTGAGGGAAATTCGTCGCACAATTCGGTTTGCCTGCTGGCTCGCAGGTTGTGGAATAGACGTTCCCAGGGCTGTAGGCCCGCTCGCCTTAGGATTCGCAACAGTTGCGTCCGCAGGTTTGTTCCGCCCCCTTTGTAGTGCGTAATGACGGATTGCGTTTGCGACGGTGGCCGGCCGTTGGCCGATTCGTACTCGTTGAACGACTTTTCAAGCACGGCCAGTAATTCGGGGAAGAGCGGAATCGTGCGATAGCCCTTGCCGTGCCGCTCCGTTTTGGGGGATGTGATGGTGATTCGTCGCGTTGTCCAATTTACGTCACCCCATTTTAGTGAAAGGGTTTCGCTCGGCGTTCGCAATCCGCCGTAGCGGGCCAGAGAGATAATCACTTCCCATTCGGTACTGGGGGCCGCTTCGATCAGCTTGGCCACGGTCGCCCGGTCAATGAATTGCCTCCGGGCGTCGTTCCTTTCCCCGCCTGTTTTTAGCTCGGAGAACGGATTGCAGCGAACCAAACCCTTGCGCTGGGCCAGTTTGAAAAACTGCTTAGCGTGCTTGATCGCCTTGCTAATCGTGGCTTCGGCCAATCCGTCGTTCACCATCAATTGCCGCCAATCGTCGCATTCCCCGGGCTTGATCGAGTGCAGTGCCCGGTCGGCTCCAAAATGCTCAACCAGCCGTACAGTGGAGTTCTTTAGGTTGCGAATGGTGTTTGGTTTGGCATCGCCACGTGTTTTGATGTAGATGTCGAGAAACGCGGCCAGCGTGGCGGTTTCCCGTTTTCCGATCAAACCGGCATTCGCCAGCTTGTCGGCCAGGTCTTGCCCAATCTCTAACAGCCATTCGGCGGTCGCCTTTTCCGGCGGGGTTCCGGCGACGGAATGGGAAATTAGGGAATTGATGCGCACGGCAATTGCTTCGGCGTCCTTCCGATTTACATCCCCCAGGCGAATTGATCGCCTCTTGTTGTCGCGGTCAAAAAATTGAACGCGGTACATCGCCCTCCCGTTGCGGTTTTCACGAATGACACTGGCCATGGCTTCTCGCCTTTCGAGTTAGGGTTTTCCGACGATTCCATTTTCATATTCAACTTTATCGAGAGCAAGCTGAAATTTATTGCGTAGGATCGCGTATATCGCGGCCGGACGGGTCGGTTTGAGGTTTGATACGTCCGGCGATGGACTGCCTAAAACGCCGCTAATGAGACGTTAGCCGTTTCGGGCCTTCGGCGATGGATTCCAGAATCTCATCGCTTAATTCACTCAGCGGAATGCCGATCAACTGGGCAAGCTCTTCGTCCGTAGCATCTTTGACGTTTTCGATTGCTCTACGCCTTCCGAACGCGGAATGCTCCAATCTTTCGATCCGGGAAAGATAGTTCACGGCAACTCTCCAATCGTGAAATTCGGGATTCTAACTCACTGATTTCGCGCAACTTGCAGCCGGTTTCCAAAATTGCTTTCGACGCAGCTAAACGAATTTGATCGCTGTCGCTCTGTAGCAATCTCCGCAGTGTGCGTGCCGCATCGGTTCCCGCAGACGTTAGCAGCCCGACCGCCCTGCTTGTGATTTCGCTACGGCGCTCCGATACAAGTTTTGCGAACGCAGGCTCACTCAGCTTGCGGTGGGCTTGTCGTTCGGACAGGGCGCTGGCCTTGGCCGCGGCACGGACGCTCAGGCCGCGCGCCAAGCCCAGGATTAA
Source organism: Pirellulales bacterium (assembly GCA_020851115.1). Classification (GTDB taxonomy): domain Bacteria; phylum Planctomycetota; class Planctomycetia; order Pirellulales; family JADZDJ01; genus JADZDJ01. The sequence goes on along the minus strand of JADZDJ010000078.1, from coordinate 3,967 downwards.
AGCTTCGGTACGTCCGTTTTTTATTGCCATTGTGTGCCGTTTTGGAAGAAAACCGGCCGGGCGAGCGGTGGTCATGAAATTCGCCGCTGCCCAGGCCGGCTACCCTAACGTTGCTCGAGCGCCCGCTGTTGGTCGGCGTTGTTTGCCCAGATGGGGCGCAACCGCTTTTCTTGGTTCCGGACTAAGCCTTTCAGTTGCTCTCGCTGCATAACAAGCGCGTGTTCGCGCACCCACAGTTCCGCATCGGTGCGACGAAATTCTTCCGTCATCGCTTCGCGCTTTGCTGCGATTTCGTTAATTTCGGGAGTGAGCGCTGAAATTTCGCGTTCCCACTCCGCGATTTCATTGGCCAGCTTGTTGGCGTAGTTGATGGATTTTTGCAGGTCTACCATTTCTTCCAGCACCGCGGGATCGACCGCGACAAGTTCCTCGTCCGATGGGCGCTCCCCCTTGAAGATTCGCTCGGCCAGCGATTGGGTTCGTTCCAGGACTAAGCGCTTGGCGTCCTTCAAAACTTCGGCAACGGACATGATTTTGCCTTGTTTGTTAGGGTAGTAGGGATTATTTCCAGAGGTTTTCGAGAGTCTTTAAGTCCTCGGTCAGGTTTCCGCGGACTACGGGAACCGTTTCCCGAATCCTCTCGGTTCGCGTGCCACGCAATGACCGCAGATCGCGTTTGATGCGGTGCAACTTATTTTCTGCCTCGTGGATCTTTACTACGTTGGCCGAAGCCCGCGACGGGCTGCGGTCAAACAGTCCGGGACACGGGTCGCGGCCGACGGACGAAAACAGATCGTTCATATATACATCTCCTAATTAAGGGACATAAATATCCTACACCTTTACCGCGATTTTGTCACGTTTTTTCTGTGACGCTTGCGTTCCAGCTTGGCTTGCGTCGCGGTGGCCGATATGAAGTACCGTTTCCGTTGCCGTGGGCGGATTTTCATTGGTCAAAATCCTTGGTTGTAGTAGCCGTTGCTTTGGTAATCTGGGCAATCTGGGGCATCGTCGGGCAGATTGAACAACCCGTTTTCTCTCCGCACCGGAATTTTGGCGTCCTTGGGTTTTGGCGTTGTTGAATCGGGTGTTTTTCCCGAGAAATTCGCAACATTGCCAACATCGCCATAATTCCCGTGTGGTGCTTTTGGCAATGTTGTTTTTGGCAATGTTGGAAGTCGCCAAACCCAGGGTCCGGGAATTTTCTCTCGATAGCAGTCCACGTTGAGAACGGCCTTGGCACGGTCCAAACTTCGGGTTGAAATTAAGTGACCGTTAGTGGCCTCGTCTTTGATATCGTTGGCTGGCCTTGGGCCATTGGCCAACGCTCCCCGCAGGAACTCCACCGCACTATCGCGGCCTTCGGCCGGACGCCCGCGCGGCTTGGCCGGCGCTCCTAGCGATTCGTCAATAGAAACGTCGTCGATGGGTTCGGCATCCCAAGCGACGCAGGGCGTGCCGCTCTCGCCGTATCTGGTAGATAAAGAAAACGACAAGCCGGACAGATCGTTGCCCAGGTTGTTTTTGATGGGGAGAAACAACCGTCGGCGCTTTTCTTCGTCGCGATTGTCCTTCGCAACTGCCCAAACTGCTCTGGCAGCAGCCGCGAACGCCAAGCTGCCCATGCAGCGGTAAATCGCCTGCCGCTCGCTTTTGCTTAGGTGCGTGATGCCAAGGACGGCAAACTGCTTGCGTTCAGCAAGCTCAGCCAAAGGGGCAATCACGCTTCGAACCTCTGCATTTTTGTGGCTGTCAGTCTTTCCCAGAAAGGCGGGGAATGGATCGACAACCAGCAACCGGCAGTCATTCACGGCGTCGATGGCGGCTTCCACAACCGATAAATCGCGCGACAGGTCAACACCGCGTTGGTATTCGCCGCCGTCGTCGCTCGCGGCCACCCCCTGTAGGGCAACTATCCGCCTTACGTCCGCTCCGGCGGCATCCAATCGCGGCCGGATCGTATCCGCTAAACCGTCTTCGCAAGTCAAAACCACTACCCCGCCATGCGGGGCGCACTCGTCGCTATCCGGCCACGCTGCGCCGGTCGATACTCGCGCCGCGATGTCCAAACTCAGAAAACTTTTGCCCAGGCCAGGATCGCCGGCAATCATCGTTATTTTTCCAAGTGCGATGCGGCCGGGCCAAAGCCAACTTACCTCCTCCGGCGTTACGTCCGCCAATGACTGGATGATTGGCCGGTGCGCCGCAACTGATGCGTCGTCGTCGGCCGCAGCCGCGCTGCGAACCGCTTCACTCTGCGTTGGTTGGTCCGCACTCGCCCACTTGAGGATTTCGTCGCGCGTGAATACCCTATCCCCTACAAATGGGTCTCTGCTCATATGCCCACCTCCCCTCTAGCAAGGCCAACAATGGCGTCGATGGCCACGGTCCCCCAGTCCGGGGCAATTGCGCCCGCCACGGCCGCGCGGCAATCTCGCCAGGGCAAGCCGGTCGCGCGCGACAGCGCCGACGCCAAACCGTCGATATAGAGGCTCGTGCCAACAGTTTGGTTAAAGGTCTCTCTTCGGTGCTGGCGGCGCGCGGCCGCGATGGCGGCGGGTAGATCGCCCATCAGGCCGGCTTGGTCGATGGCGATGAGGGCCGCAGCGGCCTGTTGTAGTCGGGCGGGGTTATGGAAGGTACTCATACGTTCACCTCCTTGGCGGCCAAATAGCGCTCCACCTCCACACGCGGCACACGCACACACCGCCCAATGCGCACCGCCCGCAGCCTGCCATCGTCCACCATACCCCAAACCGTCCGCTCACTAATTCCCAGCGCTCTCGCTACCCCCCTGTAAGACAGTGCCATAGACTCCCTATCATTACCCACACTTGCGTCCATTTTTCGTCCTCCAATAGCTCGCCGGCCGCGACATGCGGCAGGCATGGGCGTATCATGGGCACGAGGCGGCTTACTGTGGTGTTGAGTGACAGCCGGCTGACACTATGTCAGCCGATCCACGCGAGAAAACGCGAGAGATTTCGACAGAAATAATTTTTCGAGTAACGTTGGACAAACATCCCGCTACTCGGATTTCAGGTCGTCAATGATGCCTTGGATCGCATCGGCGCGATACAAAAACGACGGCTCGTTCCGCCTGCTATTTTGTACCTCTTTCCAGCCGTCATCGTGCAAACGCCGCCAGCGTTTTAGCCGCGTTTGCAAGGCGGCTCGCTTCTTTATCAGACCAAATCGCACAACGATTTCCGGCGATGTCAGCCATTCGGGCGGTTTCGGCGACCTTTCCTCCTTCGCGGTCCGGTCGCCGACCAACGCGGCAATATCCAGGGCAACATTTACGCTGGCTGTATTGCCCTCCGCAATCGCGGCCTTGATGGCCGCAGGCATTACTTCTATTTGCTTCCATCGCCAATCTGGCAACGCAACGTCGGGCTGCTCTTTCGGCTGCTCCACAGAAATTGCCTTTCACCTTCGGGTCGGATTCGCGGGCCCGCCGAAAGGCAAGAAAAGGCAGTACCCGCAAACCCGCTTGGCGCAGCAAACGGCCGTTCGCCACGCCTTCCCAATGTTTCCTATTCTATCATCGCGCGAACCAACTCCAATATCTCCAACTTCGTACCGTCCGGCAACGTCGGCCAGAGGTTTACAATCAGAGCTAAATTGTGGTCAACTGGGGCAGACTTGCAAATTACTGCACCACCCCTTGCACCACCTTTTTTGAAATTGTGCGTTTTTCCCGATGAATCCGCAGGTAGTTCGACTCCTGCCGGGGGTACTGGTTTGCGTTTGTGAACTTAGAAGTACACACCAGTTAGCTCAGAGGTCGAGAGAAGTGGCCGTCACAATGAGCGACTTATCCGCAGGCTACGAAAGAATTTGGTAACCGTTCACGGTCTCAAATTGCCGATGCGTCATTTTCGTGGATTTGGTACTGTCGGGCCATGGACGGGAAGGATCGACGCATTCGAGAGAAAGATCGCGAGATCTTGGAGTTGAAGTTGCT
>JADZDJ010000077.1 GCA_020851115.1 Pirellulales bacterium | reverse complement strand
CGATCGAAATTCATTCCAGTTGGTAATTATGAAATGAACGCCGCGGCACTCTTCCTTGGCAAACTTGCTCGCCGTGGGTGTGAACCGCAGCGGTACCACGCGAACGCCCGGCAACTTCGAATCGTTCAACACGGCAGCCAGTTTCTCCTCATCAATCCACGGCGCACCCAACACCTCGAACGGGGTCTCCGTGCCTCGTCCCACCGAAACATTCGTAAACTCGAGCATGCCGATTCCAGGGTAAAGCAGGGCGGCTTCCAACGATCGCATGTTTGGCGACGGGTTCAACCAGAATAGCCCTGTATCGAACAAGTACATATCACGCCGCCAGCCCTGCATCTTCACCACCGTGAGCACGTCCTCAATCCCGCGCGCTGTGGCGAACATCGTCGCCATCTCGCCCAGCGTCAGCCCATGGCGGATCGGTAACCGCTGCAATCCAACAAACGACTCGCGACCTTCGTCGAGCAGCGGGCCTTCTACCGTAGCACCGTCAATCGGGTTCGGACGATCGAGCACGACAAACTGCCTGCCGGCCTTCGCCGCCGCCTCCATCGCCAGGCACATCGTCGATGGATACGTGTAGAACCGCGTGCCGATATCCTGAATATCGAACACCAGTACCTCGACTCTTGCCAACTGCTCCTCGGAAGGCCTGCGGTTTTCGCCATACAGGCTGTACACGGGTACGCCTGTCTGTTCGTCCACCGAATCCTTAATCCTCGGTTGATCGAGCGCACCGCGAATGCCGTGTTCCGGACTGAATAACGCGACCAACTTCACGTTCTTGGCTTGGTGCAGCCGCTCAATCGTCGTCACGCGCTCCGAGTCGACGCCCGTCTGATTCGTGATCAACCCAACCCGCTTTCCTTCCAGCAGCTTGAAACCATCCTCAACCAGAACATCAATCCCCAGCTTCACGCGTGCCCCCGAATTCCACCTCTCTTTTAGGGAGGGGCCAGGTCGCTGGGGACTCGCCGTGGCGAGGGAGGGGTCGACACGACTTCGCATATTAACGCGCACCCCCAGCGAGGTCGCTTCCGCGGCCACCGCCCTCGCGACTTCCGTGTGCTGCCTTGGAGCACGACCCGTCGCTGCGCACGCCATCGTTCCGATTCTGCCCGCAAGCTCGTTGACCTCACCAACTCCATCCGGGTGCAGACGATTGCCCAGGAATATCACGTACAAATTCAGCTCGGGGTCAATCCACATCGCCGTCCCCGTGAACCCTCCGTGACCGAACGCCGAATCGCTCATGAACTCGCCGCGATTACGCGAGAAAAGGCTTTGCTTGTCCCATCCCAGACCGCGACGGTTCCCATTCACCTCGCGCGGCCGAGTCATCTCGGCAAATGTTGCCGGGCTCAGGATTCGCGCATGTCCGTAACGGCCCTTGTTCAGCATCATGGTCGCGTAAATCGCCAGATCCTCTGCGGTGCTGAACAGCCCAGCATGCCCCGCGACACCGCCGAGCTTGGCGGCCCGCGGGTCATGAACCTCTCCCTTCAGCCATTTGTTTTCGCGCTTCTCGGTTGTTTCGGCACGCGGTTTCAATTCCTCCGAGGGCAAATAGCCGGTGTCTTTCATGCCGAGTTTGTCGTAGACCTCGCGTTGAACGAACTCGTTCTCCGGCACTCCCGCCACCTTCTCGATAATCTTCCCCAGCAAGATGAAGTTCACATCCGAATACTTGAATTTCGTTCCCGGTTCGCTTAGCAGTTCCAGTTCGCAAATCTTTGGTTCGGCCGATTTCCAACCATCGACGTAATCCGCCAGCGGATTGTCCGGCAGCAGCCCCGACGAGTGAACCAGCAGTTGCTCAACAGTCACATCTTGCTTGCCGTTTTTGGCAAATTCAGGGAAGTAATTTGCCACCTTGTCGCGTAGCCGCATTTGCCCGCGCTCAACGAGAATCATTATGGCCATTGCCGTAGCGACGGGCTTGGTAAGCGACGCCATATCAAACAGCGTGTCCGTCGTCATTGGCTCATTGCGAGGCTCGATGGCTCGATCACCGTACGCTTTTTCGAATACAATGCCTCCGCGCCGGCCAATCAGTACAACGCATCCGCTCATCTGCCCGTCGGCAATCGATTTCGCCACCGCCTCGTCGACGCGGCCCGCTAAAGCCGGATCTATTTTTGCGGCCTTCCACGAGAGTTTTCCGGCTTTCGGCGGCGAATCTTCGCCCACGAGTTGTTGGGGTAGGCCTGTAAATACCACTACGGCGCAGGTCGCCAAGATTTGAAGAATGTGTCTCATCGCAAGAAGTCTCATCAAAGTAGGTCAGGCTCTAGCCTGACCGTCACCACAAACCATTCCGGGGTACCAAATAGTGAGAGAACCACGGCTTGTCAGGCCAAACGATTGTGCGTTTCGCCGCTTCGGCTTTGCAAAGCCGGGCGACGCGGGAAAACAACCCCCAGGACCAACCCCGCCAGTACGATCGTACTGCTCCCTACCAAGGTGTACCAATAACCGTTGACACTCGTGCCAAACGCCACATAGCACGTTACGATCGCACCCACCGTGAATGCCGCGAGTGCCACGCCTTCCGACGTCTTGGGTGCGATCAGTCCCAAGCCGTATAGCCCGAGCAACAGCCCGATCGAGAAACCAGCGATACTCAGCACGATATCGACGATCGCCCGCTCAACGCCAATCGCATAAGCCGCGATCGCCACGGCCGCGTGGGCAATCGCCGAGGCCACGGTCAACCAGCGAGCGACCGTAAGCGTTTGACGGTCGTCCATCTTCGGCAGCCATCGCTGCAGCCAATCTCCCATGAGCGCACTCGCCGACGAATTAAACGAGCTGGCAAGGTTCGACATCGTCGCCGCCAGCACTGCCGCCAGGATGAGGCCCTTGAATCCCGTGCCCATGTGGTTGACGACAAACGTCATGAAGACCTCGTCGCCTTTCGCAGGCGCGGCGGCTGTATCGAAGTTGGCGTAGAAGCACGACAGCGCGACGCCAATCAACAGAAACAACGCAAACTGCGCGAACACCACGAACCCGCTCAGTGCCAGCGCCCAACTCGCCGCCACTCGGTCCTTGGCACACAAATAGCGCTGCACAATCATCTGGTCAACACCATGCGTCGCCAGCGAGAGAAACGCGCCGCCCAGGATTCCCGACCAAAACGTGTTATTGGGGGTTGTGAGTGACGCATCAAAATCAAACAACTGCCAGCGCCCCGTTTCGCGCCCGTATTCGACAATCTGCGACCAGCCCCCGGGCAACAACCTGGTCACAATCCATACCGTGGCAAACGCGCCCGCCATGTACACGGCAAACTGAATGCAGTCGTTCCACACGACCGATCGCACGCCGCCAGCGCAACAATAGATCGCCGTGATGACGGTCATCGCGACAATGCAGGTCATAAAGTCCAGCCCGATCGCGATGTTCAGCGCCCATGCGCTGAGCAGCAACCGCAACCCATCCGCCAGATTTCGCGTCACCAGAAACACCAGCGATGCCAGCCGGCGCGTCGTTAAACCGAATCGTGTTTCAAGGACCTGATACGCGCTCAGCATCTCGCCGCGAAAGTACGCCGGCAGCAGCAACACAACGATCGCCAGCCGCCCCACGATATACCCAATCGAAAGCTGCAAGAACGAGAAATTGCCGCCCTCGACATACGATTTCCCCGGCACGATCAAAAACGTAACCGTGCTCGTTTCCGTCGCCACGATCGAGAGCAGTAGCGACCAGGTCGGCAGCCGATGGCCACCTAAAAAGAAATCGCGGTTGTTCTTCTGGCCGCGGCCCAGCCAAATCCCTAGTAAAATCGTGCTTGCCAGATACGCAACGACAATCAGCACGTCCAGTGTGCCGATGGCTATCGAATTCGCCGCCAGCAGTTCAATCACGCTTGCTCCGCACTTAAACCTTTAGTAACTGGTAGCGGAATTCGTAAGAATTCCGCTACCTCTGCTCAGCTACTTCAAACCGCAAACTGTTACCACCTTTAATGGTACGCGATAGTGATTCAGACCGTGCCAGCGACTGATGCGGTCTCGGCCCCTACCCGGCCAATTTTCCTTTTACGGCGAGCCTGCGTCAGGGCACGTTATTCACAATAGGTGATGCTGCCAACATCAACAGTCCGACCAGCGCAGTTCTGTCTCCATTTTGCGCAACTGATCTACTGCCGCCAATACTCTTGGAATAAAATGCAGGGACTGCAACGGAACAGAAGTGATCGCTTTTCACGATCAGGTGGCAGCCATTTATGCTTGAGCATCTTACGACAGAAGCGCGCAATCCCGCTTCGGAAGACCTGGACGGTCTTTCCGCGCGCCAAATTGTCGATCTTATCAACTCCGAAGATGCAAAAGTTGCCGCTGCCGTTGCCGAACAAGCCGACGCGATTGCCCAATCCATCGATGTAATCGCCGACCGGCTTGGCATTGGTGGGCGACTAATCTACCTCGGTGCGGGCACATCGGGCCGGCTTGGCGTGCTCGATGCGGTTGAGTGCCCGCCGACGTTCAACTCCCATCCGTCGCAGGTTGTGGGGCTTATTGCCGGGGGCTACAAAGCGCTCACGTGTGCCGTCGAAGGCGCGGAAGACCGGCCTGACTTCGCCTTTGAAGATCTGAAGAACGTTCAGTTTACCAGCGGCGATGTACTTGTCGGCATCGCTACCAGTGGTCGCACGCCCTATGTGATCGGCGGATTGGATTTTGCCCGCGAATTGGGAGCCTTCACGATTGGTGTCAGTTGCAATCGTGATTCGCAGCTTGCTTCTCATTGCGATATCAGCATCGCGGTTGTCGTTGGTCCCGAGGTCGTCAGCGGCTCGACGCGCATGAAAGCCGGCACCGCCACCAAAATGGTGCTGAACATGCTGACAACCGGCGCGATGATTCGCCTTGGCAAGACGTTCGGCAACCTTATGGTCGATCTTCGTGCTTCGAACACAAAGCTCAACGACCGCGCTCGGCGGATCGTGCGAGCCGTGACAAACCTATCTCCCACCGAAACGGAATCTCTGCTACAAAGATGCGATGGCGAGGTGAAGACGGCCATTGTAAGTCATGACCGCGGCGTCTCTGCCGATGAGGCGCGCCAACTCCTCCATGCCGCCCATGGCCATTTGCGCGGGGCCCTGGCGGGCCATAAGTCTCAAAACGGAGTCGCCCGCTGATTCTCATGCCGTCCGCCCGCCAAGCCGCGCGATCGAATCACGTACCGCCTCGTGGCGAACTGATCTTTGCCATAGATACAGGCGGAACCAAAACGGCTGCCTGGCTCGTCGAAGTTGTCGGTGAAGATGAGAATCGGCTGCTGGGGCAGGCACGCACGTCGGCTGGCAATCCCCTCAGCGTCGGTTTCGACCGAGCCACTCAGGCAATTCACGAAGCGTTCTCCACCGTCCGTCAACTGGCCAATTGCGATCAGCAAAGAATAGATCGCGCCGTGCTTTCGATCGCTGGTGCGGCCAACCGCAGCATGGCCCAGCAATTCGGTGAATGGGCTCTCTCGGCAGGTCTGGCTGGCCGGGTCGCGATCGTATCCGATGTGCTCCCGATCCTGGCTGCCGGTACAACCGATTGCTGTGGTGTCGCCTTGATCGCCGGCACCGGCTCGAGTGCCTACGGCCGTGCCGTTGACGGACAAGCAAAACGTTGCGGCGGCTGGGGGTACTTACTCGGCGACGAGGGCAGCGGCTACGCCCTTGGCCGGGCGGCTCTTCAACATACTCTTCGCGTTTTCGAAGAAGGCTCGCTTCCGAGCGGTTTGGCCAAAACACTGCTCGACAAACTAGCCGTTAATAGTGTTACCGAACTTACCCGAGCAATCTATGGCAGCGCGAACCCGCGGCATGCGATCGCGGCGTTTGCGCCGCTCGTGTCGGCGGCCGCCGATCGCGATGATCCGGTCGCCGTTCCGATCCTCGCCGACGCGGCCGCCGCATTGGCCGAATTGGCCACACGCGCTGCCGCGGCCGTCGGCTTGAAGAACTCCGGTTTTCCCCTCGCAGTTTCCGGTGGCGTGCTCATCAACTCGCCCAGGTTGCAGCAGTTGCTCCACGCCGAACTTGACAGGCGGGACGTGCAATGCGCGATCAATGTCGTAAGCGAGCCTCTTGCCGGCTGCGTCCGCCTGGCCCATCCAAAATACGCCACGACGCTCGTCGATTGGCATTCCAAGTAGCCGTGGCTGCCAATCGAATACGATCGGGATTGCGACAATTGGGTCGTTAAGATGCGAACGCCCACCGACTCACTTTAGCGGCATCGCCAGCACTCCGCCGCACACGGCCTTGCTGCACCCAGTCGTTTCCGGGATCGTCAGCGGCAATCCTTTCGTGTGACGCACTGCCAGCCACGCAAAACATTCCGCTTCCAGCGTGTCGGGGTTGAGGCCCATTTGCCGGATGTTTTGCACATTGCCGAAGCTCTCGGTGAGCATTCGCATGATCACTGGGTGATGCACACCGCCGCCCGTTACCCACACCGACGCCGGCGCCTTACGCATCTGCTTCACGGCCTTCACCACCGCCCGAACCGTTACCGCGCACAGCGTCGCGGCGCCGTCCTCGACGCTCATGCCCGAGACATCGACATGGTCGAAATCGTAGCGATCGGCGGAACGGGGCAGGGGCTTATTGAAGAACGGCGTCGCCAGGGCCGCTGCCACCACGCCGTCGTTCACCTTGCCCTGTTTGGCGATGCGGCCGTCCTCATCGTGCGGCTGGCCAGCCATTTCTTGGATCCACTCGTCTAGCAGTCCACAGCCCGGGCCGGTGTCGCCAGCGATGATTTCATCGTTCTCGCCGAGCCACGTAATGTTGGCGACGCCGCCCAGGTTCAGTATCACGGTCGGCTTTGGTTCGTTGGCAAATAACGCGCGGTGGAACATCCCGACGAGAGGCGCCCCTTGGCCTCCCAAGGCCACGTCGTGCCGTCGAAAATCGCTGACCACCGGCAATCCCGTCTTTTCCGCTAACAGCCACGGATTGCCAATTTGCCAGCAAATCTGCTCGCTGGGCACATGGCGCACCGTGTGACCGTGAAAGCCAATTAAATTGGTGCCTTCCGATTCTCGCGGCAATGTTCGCAACAGTTCCGCGACCGCGTCGGCATGGTGCAGCGTAATATCGCGCTCGACCCGCGCGAGTTCCAAGAGCGGTACATCATGCTGCGAAGCCTCCAGCACGCGCGCCCGCAACTCTTGATCGTACGGCAGCGTCAAACCGCCGAAGAACTCGATAGCGTCTTCGCCGTCCGTCGCGATCAACGCCACGTCGGCGCCATCGCCCGACGTGCCGCTCATCAGTCCCAGCACCTTTTGCAGTTGTTTCTTGGCCACTGTCTGCTCGTCGATAGGGATAATCTTCGCCTGGGCTCCGTGAAGGTCTCTGTTGCCCTCCCCGCCCCCTAATTTCGTCGCAAGGAACACCGATAAACGGCAAGCCCCAGTGTTTATTGCGGACCCGCCCTCCGCCTAATATAACGAGAAAAATCCGATTTGTATGTCTCTTTTTTGCGCACGAAACCACGGATTTCTTGGTAAAATAGGGTGGTGATGTGTGATTCCTGCTCCCGCCGGCATTGATTTGTCCACCCAGGTCCTGGTTCGTCCAGGTTCGGTTCTGCAATGTCCAGTTCACCTGACAACAACGGCCAATTCCGAGTTCAGCACGTTGCGGTGCTGATTGAAACGGAATCAAGCTGGGGCGGCCGCGTAATTCGTGGCATTGCGCACTTCGCGGAAAAGCACACGAATTGGCACCTGCTTATCGATCCGCGTGACCACGAACAGCGCTCGGCAATTCCCGAGGGCTGGCGCGGAGACGGCATTATTGCCCGCATCACGAATCGCACACAGTGGGAACAAATTCGCGACAAGCGGTTGCCAGTCGTCAATGTCGATGACCTGTTCGCCGGCTTGCCGGGGGTGGGCACGGTGATCACCGATGAAACCGAACGGGCCCGCCTCGCGCTGGAGCACCTGGTTGCACGCGGCTTTCGCAAGTTCGGGTATTTTGCTCCGCCGAGCAACCGCTATTCCAAGAACCGCGGTGATGCCTTCATTCGAGCCGTCGGCGCGCTCGGTTATGAATGCCATGAGTATTTGCCGGGCTACCGGGCTGGCCGCAAGATCGGTTGGGAAGAACAGCAGCGCCGGGTGAATCGCTGGTTGGCCTCGTTGCCACGGCCGGTTGCCATTCTGGCGGTCGACGCCCACCACGCGCGACAACTTGCTGAAATCTGCCATTTCGGCAACGTGCGAATTCCCGATGATGTGGCGATCCTGGCTGGCGACACCGATGAGCTGCTGTGCGAGGTTTCGACCCCGCCGTTATCGAGTATCTCGGTCGCGTGCGAACGCCTCGGTCACGAAGCGGCGGCCATGCTCGATCGCATGATGGTTGGTGAGAAGTATTCAATCGAACCGGTTCTCATTCCGCCGCATGGCGTGATCAGTCGACAATCGACGGATGTACTGGCGATCGACGATCCGGCCGTGGTGCGGGCGCTGCGATACATTCGCACGCACGCCCACCACGGCATTGTTGTCGAGGATATTCTGCGCGAGGTGCCGATTTCGCGCCGCAGTTTGGAGATCCAGTTCCGGTCCTATTTGGGGCGCTCGCCGGCCGAGGAAATCCGCCGCGTTCGCCTGGAACGCGGCAAGCAATTGCTGGGGAGCCGAGAGCTCTCGATCACGGAAATCGCGCTCGCCTGCGGCTTCTCGAACGCGACCCGTTTCGGCGTCGCCTTCCGCAAATCGTTCGGCACCACACCGCGAGCGTTTCGCAAGACGCTGATTGCGGATTGAACCGGGGGCCGAAGTGCGAGGAGCACTCGCCCTGTGAAGTGTTGCCGCTCATTGGTGCATGCCAGTATTGGAGAAACTGGCCTACGAAGGCTTTTGCGCGGCGTATTTGAGGTTTGCCGGGCATAAGTCGTTCCATTCAAGAGGACCGCAGAGTATTGCACGCTCCTGCTTGCGCTGCGAGCTCCGAACAGGTTGCTGGGCAACGAGTTAGTTTTGCGTGCGTCGTAGGGGTCCCAGTTTTCGGGTGCATAATTCCCCAGTATTGCGCGCCGTTACACGCTGCATGCGGATTGCCCAATCGTTGCGGGCAGGGAAGTTGGCGCGGGCTTTCGAGAAGCCGCGGTGCCCGGGCAAGGAGCAAAACGGGGCGAGTTTACTTCCGTATCTGCGCGAAACGTGCGTCCTGCGAGTTGGCCGAAATCGGCGCAACGTCGCGCGGGCCAGGAGCTAACGCTCGTGGTTCGGGGAGTGCATAAATTGTCAAAGAGCGATACCGCCGACCAGGCGCGTAGGAACAGCATGGCCGCTCGGTGCGGCACGCGATTGGCCGATGCTCGGAATCGGCACTGACGGCAGGCCTGTAGTATATAGGTGAACAGTATACCAGCAATGCGGCCAAATGCAAGCGAAATTCTTGGCCGGGAGAGTGAAGCGTCACGGATGTCGTTTGCACCGAGACAGTTGACCAGTGTCACGCGCTCGCGAGTTTCTGGCACTTGAACTAGACCGCCCGGCCTCGACGCGCACGCAAACCAGCCGCCGCAAACATCAGCACCAGCATTGCCGGTTCGGGCACGGCGGCGTTCGCACGTCGTCGGCGCCGCCCAGGCGGTAGTTGACAGTGACGAACGACCGCCACCGGGGCGACGAACTCCGACATGGCGATGCGTAGGCGGCGGAGCATAGCGCGAGCCTAGCAGTCGCGGGCCGAACCGGCAGAGGTTCGTGCGGGATGAGGAAAGCAAGAAGTGGGCGCTCGCCTAGAACATCGCGCGGGGGAATTACTTCTTACGTATCCATAGGAAGATCGCGAGTCCCAATCCCAACGTTAATGCGACCACGGGGGCTAGCTGTGGTTCCATGAACCTCGCCTCGCCGTACAAGAAAGTATATCCGATAACGAACAGACCTATAGCGAATACAACACGTTGCATGCGGCGTTCGTTCGATCCGTCAGACATTTCCCAACCTCAGATCCAAAGCTATCAGACCCGTCCCACCGTGCGACAATTGCGGTTGGCGATGGCAACGGGAACAAGGGACCACGTATGAAGGTTCGTGGCCGATCTTTACGGAACAATGGTATTGGGATGTTTGGTTGCTTGACTACTGCCCGTTGGCAGTCTGGCTGTTTTACGTGCTCGCCGAGAAATCTAAAAAACAGTAGGTTCCGCCAGTTCCTGACTGCAATCGGAATCGGATCTACGCTTTTCGAGACTTCTAGTGGGTCGAGCTTGGAGGCGAACACGCTTCTGAATCTCGCTAATTCTAACACGCTGCACCGTCTCCCGCGCCTAGCGTCCTGGGTGATTGTTCGTTCTCGTGGTCGCCACCCGCACATTTGAGTTGCAAAGGGCCGAAAGTGCTTCCGCGAGTCTCGGCACGGATTGCGTCAAAATGTATAGCGTTTTATCGATCGTGGCGCAGCCATGGTCGATAAAACGTGGTTGTACTGAGCCGCGGAGCGCCGGTGCGGCCTGCCTACTTGGGGATTGTATCGGGGGCCAGCCGATTCGCGGCACATTGGTCAGAGTGGTGGGGTCGCATCCGAGCAGCAATCGTTGGATTGCGTAGCTCGACGGTTGGCAGATGGTTGCCGGTGAGGTCTATCAGTGTCCGTCTGCGCAGAGATCTCCCGGGCTTGCTCGGCAACAAGCGATGGAGGCGACACAGTTGTAGGTAGGGCAAGTGCATTAGGAAGTGTCCCAGGAGGTGGCATCGCGGCGCGACCTGGCTCGTGAACGTGGCTGAGGTGCAACTTCGTCGCTTTCGAGTGGGGCGCCACAGTGTGGGCAACGCGTGACATCGACCCCGGTCAGTTCCATCATCCAATCGGCCGCGGTTTTCGGTTCGAGCGGTTCCGGCGGCGAGGCCTGTAACTGCTCGCGACACTGGGCCAGGCAGCTCTGCTTGGCGCGATTGGCCAGGAACCCGTAGTGCCGAATGCGCATGAACCCGGACGGCAGCACATGCCGCAAGAACCGGCCGATGAATGTTTCGACACTCAGCGCAGCGGTCTTCTTTCGATCGCCGTCCGCGCGATCTCGATAGGCAAAACGGACCTGTCCATTCTCACACGCCAGCAGCCGGTGATT
>JADZDJ010000076.1 GCA_020851115.1 Pirellulales bacterium | reverse complement strand
CGTTCGGCTTACCAAGGCAGCCTTCCGCCCCATCGCCGCACGCTTGACCCGCTCTTCCGCTCTGCCTAAATGGAGCGTCATCATTCAACCAAATACCGGGTAGTTCTTTTCCGGCCGGCTGCCTAAGGTGTTTCCACAACCCACCTTTCGTTCAACGATCTATGTCAATTGCCGCGTACATCAAGCAAGACCTCATTGCGAGCATTCTTTCAGGCAAGATTCACGGCGAGCGGCTAACGCTGGATGCGCTTTCCCAGCGGTATCAAGTGAGTACTAGGCCAGTTCGAGCCGCGGTGCAGGATTTGATTGACGAGGAGTATCTCAAGAAGGGAGGGGGTGGGCGTTTAGTGATTTGCTCCAAACCAATTGGAGGTGCGATCTCGCCGCCCGAGATGCCTATCGACTGGAGCGGAGTCATCACGAACGATTTGATCCAGATCAGCCTCGAAGGCACTCCAGTTTTACTTCGCGAAGAGTCAACGGCCGAGAAATACGGAATCAGTCGCTTTGCTATTCGCCAAATCTTTCAGCGGCTGGCCGGTCGCGGAATCTTAAAGCATCTGCCGCGTCGTGGCTGGGAACTGCGGCCGTTTCGGCAGGAAGATCTGGACGCCTACATCCGCGTGCGTGTGGGGCTAGAACTCATGGCCCTTGAGCTTGCATGGCCCCGGCTGGTCGACGAAGAGTTGCAGGCCATCTACAACCGAAATGGATTGCCGGAGAATCCGGACAGTCTACCCGTTGTAGATAATTCGTTGCACGCTTATCTGATCGAGAAATCACGAAATCCCTTCATTGCCGATTTTTTTGAACGTCACGGAGTATATTACAACGCGCTGTTTCGCTATGAAAGTTATGATCGCGACGCGTCCATACAAACGGTTGTGCAGCATCGCGAAATTCTCGAAGCGCTGTTGCGCCGCGACCGTGACGCGGCTGAACGCACCTTGGCAAACCATATTCGCAAGACCCATTCGGTTTTGCTGGCCAACCGGCCCAAGTCCGATGGCATCGACAACAGCAACAGACAGGAACGTTGAGCTGCGCAGCCAGACGACGCGGCGAACATTCCTAGAAGGTGCTTTTTAGTCGCTAGCATCGGTGCTGTCGGCTGGGCGGGCGGCAGTGCGATGGAGCATGAGTTGGATCATCGCGAATTGAATCGACGCTTCGCTGTTCTAGCAGAGCTCTTCGCCACCTTTGCTCAACCGACGATGATGCATTCGAAGACTTCTGTTTGGATTTTACGCACCTTGTTGGCATGCTTGGATTTTTACAAAAATTTTTTACGTGGAAATGAAGGAATCGGAAACGTGCGTTTTTCTCGAGCGCCGTGAAGATTTTTGCGGAATTCATTTCCGGTTCATTTCCGGGGGGGTGCGCAAAAAAACGGCAGGCGGAAGCGAAATGGATCGGGAATTTACGAGTGTTTATGAAGTTTGAGGCGTGGCGAGGGTCGATGGAAAATAAGGGGGTGGATGCTCGATGCTGAATGTTTTTTGAATCGTGCGGGCGTCGATAGGCAACCTCATGCAAAAGCGCGGGCGGGCATGGGGAATCCGTCAAGCGAAAAGCCTTGAGCGAACTGCGACACGGCCGGGCGGTGGCCGCAGGTTGCGATGTATGGAGTTTATCTTGTCAAAGATCGTCGGCCACGGCATGCCGTTCGGCACGGCAGGCCGCACCAGCGATGGTGCTGGCCTGTTCATGTTATCGCATGTATAGGTACATGTCAAGATGCGAGGGATAAGATTGTTGGGATTGGGTGCAACGGGTCGCCCAGGTTGCCCTAAACCTGGGCGAAGCAAGAAGTATCCGCAAGCGGAGCCTTTTCCCGGAACCGAATACCATCGGATCGGGATGCTTCTTGCACCGCACCGGTTGGGGTAACCGGCGCTACCTGCTCAAGCATTGTTTCTTGACGCCGTTTCTGTCGCCCACGGCGGCGCGCAAGCGGTATCCTAGCAAGCTCACGGCAGCCACGAGGGCAAGCCCTGCCGCATTCGGCTCCGGCACGGGCGCTGCGCCCTGGCTGGAAAGGAAGGGGAAGTGCGTCTGCCAGAGGACGAAGTCGGCCCCATCCACGTCGCCATCGCCGTCACCGTCGCCATCGGCCAATGTCGCGCCGCTGAGCGTGGGGAAATGCGTCTGCCAGGCGACGAAATCGGCGCCGTCTACGTCGCCGTCGGCGTCGAAATCGCCGGGCGCAAGGAGCGTGACCTCGCCGGTCGTGTAAAGCTCGGTCAGATCCCAGTGGTACGGACTTGAAATCGAGAACGCGCCCGTCGGGCTGACGCCGGCCCAGTCGAACAGGTCGAACGTGCGACCGAATTGGTCGGCAATGTTCACCCCTGGGGCGAACCCCAGCGCCAAGACGCCGCCGCGTGCCACGGCGATTCCCGGCGCGAAGGAAATCGTCGAGTTCCAAGCGTCGGCCTCGAAGAGGAATTGCAACGTGCCGTCGGCGCTCATCGCAAAGTGCTGGTCGATCTGGATCGGCAACGGAGGGCCGGCG
>JADZDJ010000075.1 GCA_020851115.1 Pirellulales bacterium | reverse complement strand
CGCGGCGGCACCGGCAAATCGAACACAACCGCCAATCTCGCGTTTTTGTTTGCACGAGATGGGCATCGCGTCGGTGTGATCGACACGGATATTCAATCCCCCGGCATCCATGTGATTTTTCAATTATCCGAGTCACGCATTGAACACGCGCTGAACGACTATTTGTGGGGGAGATGCCCCATCGATCGTGCCGCTTATGATGTCACTGCCGTCGCGATCGGCAGTGTCGGTGCGGACGACGAGCAGCCGCGCATCTTTTTGATTCCCTCGAGTATCAATGTCGGCGAGATTGGGCGGATCCTCAAAGAGGGCTATGATGTTCACAAACTCAACGACGGTTTTCAACGCCTCGTAAGCGATCTTCGGCTCGACTATTTGTTCATCGATACACATCCGGGCGTCAACGAGGAGACGCTGCTCTCCATCGCGATCTCGGATAAACTCCTTCTCATCATGCGGCCAGATAGCCAAGACTTTCAAGGCACCGCGGTAACGACGGAATTGGCCCGCCGCCTCGAAATCCCCGAAATTCTGATGGTGGTCAATAAGGTGCCGCCGGGCATGGATACCGTGCAGCTGCGCGAGCGTGTTGAAGAAACGTTTCAGGCCGAAGTCGCGGCGCTGCTGCCCATGAACTACGAAATCGTGCGACTCGCCAGCAGCGGCTTGTTTGTCAATCGCTATCCGGACCATCCGATGTCGATTGGTTTGAAGCAGGTGGCCGAGCGAATTATGGCGTAACCGCCGCGCGACGAAATCAGCCGAGGTAAGTTGTCATGGTAAATGAGCGATCGATGGGTGCTCTGGACGATTTGATTGGTGGCCTGAAGTCGGCCGTCGCGCCGTGTCGAGCTACGCTGCAAGAACTGCACGACAAGTTCCGTTCGGTAAACGACGGCAAGGTGGCCGACTACATTCCCGAACTCGCGCTCGCGAATCCGGCGTGGTTCGGAATTTCGATCGTGACGGTCGACGGCCACTCGTTCGACGTCGGCGATTATCAACAGCACTTCAGTATTCAGTCGGTTTCAAAACCGTTTGTGTTCGGCATGGTTCTGAACGAGCACGGACGCGAGGCGGTGTTAAAGAAAGTTGGCGTCGAGCCGACCGGCGACGCGTTCAACGCGATTGTGCTGGACGAGCAATCGAATCGGCCGTTTAACCCCTTGGTGAACGCGGGCGCCATCGCGACGGCCGACCTCATTCCGGGCAAAGACTTTGCCGAACGTGTTAAACGGCTGATCGCGGCGTTCAGCCAGTTCGTGGGGCGAGATGTTAACATCGACAATGCCATTTTCATGTCCGAAAGGACCACCGGCCACCGCAACCGCGCGATGGCACATCTGATGCGCAATTTCGGCATGGTCGGCGAGCGATTTGAAGATTCCCTGGAGCTCTACTTTCAACAATGTTCGATTCTGGTGAACTCGCACGATCTCGCCGTGATGGGGGCAACGCTGGCGAATGCGGGTGTGAATCCGCTCACGAAGGCAGCGGCCATCGATCATCAATTCGTGAAGGATGTCCTTAGCATAATGTTGACGTGCGGCATGTATGACTATGCGGGTGAGTGGGCCTACCGAGTTGGTCTTCCCGCCAAAAGTGGCGTGGGCGGCGGCATCTGTGCCGTGGTGCCGGGCCGGGCCGGCATCGGAGTTTTCTCGCCGCTCCTCGACGCCCGCGGCAACAGCGTCCGCGGTATTAAAGTTTGTGAGGAACTTTCGAATCGCTTTGGTCTGCACGCTTTCGAAAGTGGCTTTACTGGTGAGCGGTTCGAAGAGCAATTCCGGCTGCGACGCAAGTGACGCCGCTACTTGCCGACAATGTCTTCGGTCACGGGTTCCCAGTTTTAGCCAACCGTATGAGCGTTGAAATCTTCGCGACGGCCTCGTGCAGGTTGACCTTGGATTTCCCAGCGCGCCGCTCACGAAACGTGATTGGCACTTCGTGGAATGTCGCGCCCGAGCGGTGCAAGTGCCAAAGAATTTCCTCAAGATACGAATAACCGGCCGCCTGGACGTTTGAGAGTTCAATTATTTGCAGCGCCGCTACGCGATACGCGCGGAAAGCGCCGCTGGTGTCGCCGACTGGCAGTCGCAGCAACAAACGACTGAGGCAGTTGATCGTGCGGCTCATCACACGGCGATGCAGCGGCCACCCATCGATTTGCCCGCCATCGCAGTAACGCGAGCCAATCGCGACGTCCGCCGCCTCGACTGCGTGGACCAACTCCGGCAGGTGCCGTGGATCGTGGCTCCAATCGGCATCCATCGTGACGACGACGCCATACGCCTTGTCGAGGGCCCACCGCATGCCGGCGATGGTGGCCGAGCCCAGGCCTTGCTTTCCAGGACGATGCAGACATGCCAGACGTGGCTCGCTGGTTGCCCGCTCATCGCACCATTGGCCCGTGCCATCGGGGGAATTGTCATCGATGACCAAGATGTCCGCAGTTGGCAACGCCTGGAAGATAGCATCGACGAGAGCGGGTACGTTTTCGATCTCGTTGTAGGTAGCGAGCGCGACAAGAATG
Source organism: Pirellulales bacterium (assembly GCA_020851115.1). Lineage (GTDB taxonomy): Bacteria > Planctomycetota > Planctomycetia > Pirellulales > JADZDJ01 > JADZDJ01. The sequence continues at coordinate 4,259 of JADZDJ010000075.1, read as the reverse complement.
CGGCTGGCAGGCATTTGCGGTCACCCCAAGGGTGCATGAAAGCAAGCACGACATACTCCGATTGTAAGCACAAGCTAGCCAGCAGCCCACGGCCGCTTCCAAGCATGTCTTTGACAGGTATGAGCCACGCCGATAGCACCCCCGAAATACGACCTACCGAAATCCGCTATCTTGCTGCCTCATCACGTCGCGCTGCCTTCGTATTGACCTGTTTAATGTGCTTCCGTTACTCTTCGCTGGCTTTGGCTGACAGCGAATGAATTCGGCTTGGCAGCCGACGCTAAGCACGAATGGTGCGTTCACGGCCAAGTGCTTCTTGCCGCTCTTCTGTCCCCTGCATCCTGCCCCCTTACCCCATGCTCACGACCATCGACCGATACATGCTGCGGCAGTTCATTCAGGTGCTTGTCATCTGTTTGATGAGCCTCATTGGCCTGTACATTGTGATCGATGCCTTTGGCCATCTTGATCACTTCTTCGATTATGCCGACAAGCACGGCAATTTGCTGGCCATTATCGCCCAGTACTACTCCTATCGTTCACTTGCCTTTTTCGATCGCACCAGCGGCGTGCTCACGCTGATTGCCGTGATGTTCACGATTACCTGGATTCAGCGCCACAATGAAATGACCGCCTTACTGGCAGCCGGCATTTCGCGCGTCCGTGTTCTGCGACCGGTGCTGCTCGCCGGAGTGGGCGTTAGCTTGCTCGCTGCGGCAAATCGGGAATTGGTGATGCCGAACATTCGTGAACACCTGGCGACCGACAGCAGGAACATCGGCGGCGAGCAGGCCGCCATGATGCAATCTCGGTTCGATAGCGAGACCGATATCTTACTCGGCGGCGAATTGATCGTTCCGGCATCGCAGAAGATCGTGAATGTCAATTTTGTGTTGCCGCGGTCGCTGGCCCAATTCGGCCGACAACTTTCTGCCAAAGAGGCGGTCTACTTGCCTGCCAAGGGTGATCTGCCGAGCGGGTATTTAATGCATGCGGTGACCACTCCAAAAGCGATGCTGAAAAGTCCCGCTTTGTTACTGAACAATAAACCGGTTATTTACACGCCGGTTGGCAGCGATTGGCTGCTGCCCGATCAGGTTTTCGTCGTCAGTGGCGTTTCGTTCGAGTTCCTGGCCGCCGGCGCCACGTGGCGCGATTTCGCATCGACGAAGGAGATGATTGAACAGCTTCGCAGCCCGAGTACCGACCTCGGCGCCGATGTCCGCGTCGCCATTCACAGCCGCTTCGTGCAACCCTTTCTCGATACGACGCTTCTCTTCCTGGGCCTGCCGTTTGTGGTGACGCGTACGAACCGGAATCCGTTCATCTCGATTGGCATGTCGCTGGGCGTTGTATCGATTTTCATGATCGCCGCGCTTGGCAGCCAGCAGTTGGGCCTCAAAGGCCTCGTCGGGCCGACGCTCGCCGCCTGGTTGCCACTAATGATTTTCGCGCCCATCGCCACCGCCATGAGCGACACGCTACGGCAATAAACCAATTCCCCCCCCGCACTGACAACTGACAACTGACAACAAACGCCCTCCTCATCCCTCCAACGGCAGCTCTTTCTGCCCTTGCCGCTCTTCGCCGATCACACGCACATATTCGGCCCCAAACAAGACCACGAGCGCCGCGTAATATGCCCACAACATAACGGCGATGAACGAGCCGATGATTCCATACGCGCTCGGATAATTCAGACGCAGCATGTAAGCCGCCAGCGCTTGCCGGCCTGCCTCCCATAAGACGGCTGCCAGGAGTCCGCCGCGCAACGAATCCCACCAACGAATTCGCACTTTCGGGACGACTCGAAAGATCATTGCGAACGCCGTCCAATTTAGTAGCAGGTTGATCCACAGGCTCGACGCCCAGTGGAACCACGGTCCAATCGAAACTTTCGGTTCCAGTGCCTGCTCGACGCCGGACCACACCATTCCCGTCACCATGACCAGCACGATAAATCCGCCAACCCCCAGCAACATCGCCAGGGCCTTCAAACGTTGGTAAATTAGCCGTGCAATCCAATCTCTCCATTTCACGTGCAGGTCGGCGGGCAATCGCCAGATGCGGTCGAACGCCGCATCCAGCTGAGCGAAGATCGCAATTGCCGACACCAGCAGGGCAATGAAACCAATCGGACCGCTGGCCGACGCTCTTTGTGTGACTGCGTTTAGCATGTGTTCCACCTGCTGCGCTAAGTCGGGCGAGGCCTGCTGCCCGATTGCGACCAGGAGTTCATGCTGCGCTTCCTGCCCTGCTTGTGTCCAGGCGAGCACCGAACCTAACCCGGCCACCAACACGAGCAGCAATGGAAAGAATGAGAGCGCCAAATAATACGCGATGCCCGCCGCCGACAAAGTGCCCTCGTGGTCTTGGAAACCCAAGTGCGCCCGCCACAACCGTCGGCCAAATCTCTGCAAAATATTCATGCCCGCTATTGTAAGACCTCGTCGGTTTTCGCCAAGCACGGTGCTGGCGTCGTGACCATCGGTGCGTCATATTGCGGCCAACTTTTCACCGTCTTTCGATGCCCGCGGAGGATTCGCCGATGCATCCTGCTCTCAACCGCAATTTGTACCTCGTCAGAGAGCATGTCGGCATGTTCAAAGCCGCCAACAACTTCGACATTTACGACCCGCAAACCAAGGAGCAGATTCTGCAGTGTCGTGAAGATCGCCTCGGCATGTTCACGCGTATGTTGCGTTACACCGATTACAAGCGGTTCACACCGTTCGACATTGAGGTCCGCACTCCCACGGGCCAACCAGTCGTTCACGTTCGCCGTGGCGTATCGATCTTCCTGTCCACCGTCGATGTCCACGACGGCGATGAGCACGGCACGATTCTCGGCCGCTTCAAGCAAAAGTTTTTCTCCATTGGCGGCGCCTTCACCGTCCTCGACCCGAATGACCGGCCCCTGTGCGAACTCAGAGGCAAATGGACTGCTTGGGATTTCCGCTTCATGGCCGGCGACAAGGAGCTTGCCCATGTCTCCAAGAAATGGGCCGGACTGGGCAAGGAAATGTTCACGAGTGCCGATACCTACATGCTCGAAATCTCGGAGTACGTCCCACCCGATAGCGCCATCCGACAACTCATTCTCGCCGCTGTTCTCTGCATCGATATGGTTCTGAAAGAGTGATCCGCGAGGGGTGATAATCCCGTTCATTTTCCGGGAGGTCCGTTGTCCGCAGTCGGTGGTCCGTTGTATGTTGGTAAATACACGTTAATCGTTTCCGAACCCTGCCCCCTGACCCCCGCCTTCTGCTCCTTCCCATGAAAACCGCCACGATCAAGACCAAGCACGGCGATATCCGCCTCAAGCTCCACGACGACAAGGCCCCCAAATCCGTTGCGAATTTCGAGAAGCTTGCCAACTCTGGCTTCTACGACGGCCTCGCGTTCCACCGCGTCATTGCCGACTTCATGATTCAAGGCGGCTGCCCCAAAGGCACCGGCACCGGCGGCCCCGGTTACGAATTCGCCGACGAGTTTCATAAAGACCTGAAGCACAGCGGCCCCGGTGTGCTCTCGATGGCCAACTCGGGCCCGGACTCCAACGGCTCGCAGTTCTTCATCACGCACGTCGCCACGCCGTGGCTCGATAACAAGCATTCCATCTTCGGCCAAGTCATCGAAGACACCCAAAAAGTCGTAAACGCCGTCCGCCAGGGCGACAAAATGGAAAAGGTCACGGTGCAAGATGAGTGATCGGTTCCGCTTCTCACCCGGGGGGAGTTGTGGTGGCGGTGAGGGATTCGATTCTTGGTCGTGAGTTTCTTTCGGCGATTGTTCCGACGCATGAATTAGTTAAGGCTTATGACGCGCTCATTTCGAAGTGAAGCATTCCGTCTGCGTTCTCCGCGCCTCTGCGCGAGGCCTTCGTCGAATTCTCTTTTCGTGCGTTTTCGTGCCTTTTCGTGGCTAACACTTCTTCTTTCCCTCGCGGCGAACGCCGCGGCAAAGGAGCCGAACAAAGATTCCGCCCCGTTCGCCAACGAAATCGCCGCGTTCGAAAAGTGGGACCACCAGAACGCCGTACCGCGCGAGGCGATCCTCTTCGTCGGCAGTTCGACGATCCGCATGTGGCAAACGGCCGATGCGTTTCCCGAATTGCCGATCATTAACCGCGGCTTCGGCGGCTCCACGATCGCCGATGTCAATCGCTATGCCGACCGCATCGTCTTCAAATATAAACCGCGCACGATCGTGTTCTACGCCGGCGATAACGACATCGCCGCCGGCCGCTCGCCGGATCG
>JADZDJ010000074.1 GCA_020851115.1 Pirellulales bacterium | reverse complement strand
CGATCACCGAATCCGTAAGTTCTGACAGCATGGTCTCGTCCTTGAGACTTGAGATCCTTCCCCCTGGTTTGGCGTCGTAATATCAAAAAGGGCGATCTTCGGGTAGGTCATTTTTTGCTGGCTGCCTCTCTCCATTGACAATCAGCGCGCTTCCGACCGCGCTCGCCGAAAAGCAGGATCGAGCCAGGCGGTTTTTGACGGATGAGGTTGAGGATTGGGATGCTCATCCTGGTGAGGTCAAAAAATGGATGGCGGGCGGACATCACCACTTTTTCAAGAGCGTCCCGACGGCGTCTATAATCCCTTGCCCAGCCACCATAAGAAGACGCCAAGTGCTAGCATAAACGAAACGATCCACGCGCCAAATCGTAGGGCATGTGCCAAAATCGGCGTCATCTCCTCGTGGCGCGTCGCAGCGTAGACCAGGCTGACCGAAACGATTAGCGGCAACGAATAGAAGACCTGATTTGCCAGAGCCAAGAGGATCACGTTCATTTCCTTATTTTGCGATAATGTTCATACTTCGGCCATTCGTTCCGAGGTTGCCTTCGACTTGACAGTTTCGTCCGATTCACTTGCATCGGCCGGTTCTTTTCCGTCATTCTTTTTCTTGTTCTTTTCACGTTTCGGCTTTGGCATTATCACCATCGGTCCGCCCCAGGCATCCCAAACCGCCAGCACATTGAGCAGGCCTGCAATCATGGTAAATACGGTACCAAGGTCGAAATATGCACCGTATTTGTAGTTCCATTGGCCACTCTGTTCCGTTGCATTCGGACTGACCGCATCGTGCGGGTCGGGATCATAGTGGACGTAATATTCAGTGGGATTCTCCTCGGTTCTGAATTCTCGGAAATACCGTAATGCGTATTCGTATTCGCGAGGTTGTGGATCGGCTTTGACTTCGCGAGCGGACTGCTCTTCAACCCATTCGCGCGGAACGGGTTGCCCACGGTGCATCGGCGGAGCCATGAAACTGCCGAACAGCGGTGCTTTTGGGCTTGGCCCGCCGGTGCGAATCGCTTGCACAACCGCGGGAAGCGCAGGCAAACCACTGGCGACCTGAGCGATATAGTGCCAGCGCCAATCGCGAAAATCTGGCTCGCGGAAGGAAGCGTACACGACGCGCCCTCCGCCGATCCACAAGCCATAAAAGAATGTTCCCAAGATGCAGGCCATGAACAGGCCGCCTTTGCCCCAGCGGCGCTGATAGATGTGCCCTAGGCCAGGAATAAGCCACGACAAGAACGCCGCCAACCACGGATCACGAAGATCGATTTCGGACGGCTTGGCCGGCGATTCAACGGGGCTTTGCAAATTCGGCGTGGTCACGACGACAGGTTCTCCTGAGTTAGCACCTAGCGCTACGATCCCAAAATTCTAGTATCAGCATAGCTTTTGGGCCAGTCCGACTCAATTCAACAGCGGGTCGGGCGGTTCATGCTTTACTTTGATGCCTGCCAGCCGCGTCGTTGAAGCCAACTCGCGGCTCAGCCGGTCCCAAAGATCGTCGGCGGGCCAGAATGCATGTTCAGGTTTGGCGGGGGCCGTGAACCAAGCCCCCTCGCCAACTTCGTCTTCCAACTGCTTGGAACTCCAGCCGGCATATCCTGCATAGAACCTGGCTGCGTCTTCCGATTTGAGGACTAAATGTTCAATTTTGTCTTTGCCTGCGGAGAAGTACAAATTCGGCGCGACTTCTCCTTCGGCTAGAAACTCTTCCGTGTGAATCGACGAGAGCGGGCCTTCGCATGGTCCGCCATGATGAATCACCGCCTCGGTGGTGCATGGGGTTTCGCTGACGTTGCCCCAAACTTCTTTGAGTTGGGTGCTGCTGGGCCGATTCAGCACGATGCCGAAGGCCCCTTCCTCGCTATGCCGCACCAGTAACACGACCGCACGAAAAAAGTTCGGATCGCCCAGCTTTGGCGATGCCACCAATACTTGGCCTTGGAGCGATGTCATGTGTGGTGCTCTTCACGCTCCGCCGTGAAGATTGCGGAAATGGAAGCGATCATTCGCCGATGAAGTCGTGACTCGTGGGACGGCCTCACAGCAGAGCGTGAATAGTACACTCGCCTAGGAACCGCCTCTATGGAAAGAGTATCCTGAATTCTTGCCACGAGAGCAATGGTTGTCAAAAGCTTGCAAGGTCGCGATCTATGGAAATCGTTCGTACTGCTGCCAAAAGGCTCGTTGCAGACTTAGGCGAGGCCGAACAGACTAGCGAAAACTGGTCGAACGCGGCAGTCGGACAATCGTTCGTCGATGATACGCTTGACCGCGCGATAGCCGCTTTGGCTTCGACCGGGTTGTGGGGGCGCGAGAATCAACTGCCGTCGAGCGAATTCTGGAGAATTGCCGGGCCGCTGTTGGAGCGAGGCTCGCTGCATTGTCGGGCGCGATTCAAGCCGCGCGGCTACGCCGGCGACTTCGAGACGTTTGTGATGTTCTGGCGGCGATTCAAATGCGACGATCCACTGGGTCGGTTGTTCGACGACTATTTTCAAAGGCAAACGGCCGTCGAAGCGGTTCGGGCACGCATCGATCGAGTTGCAAAGGCAATCGTCGAACGTGCGCAGCGGTTCCCAGAAAAGGCGTATGCGATTGCCAGCATCGGCTGTGGACCGGCGATCGATCTCGAGCGTGCCGTCGAGCAACTCTCTGGCTCGCAGCGCGAAAACTTATCGATTCAGCTCTTCGATCTCGACGAAGCCGCACTCTCACATGCCACGGAGCGATTGGGTCGCATCCTGTTGCCGCAGCAAGTGACGACGCGCCGCGAAAATCTTTATCGCCTTGCCCAGCGGCACAATGCCGCTCAAATTCTTCGAGCGAGCGATTTCCTCGTCTGCATCGGACTGTTCGACTATCTTCCCGACCCATCTGCAATCAAGCTGCTATGGCGAATGTGGCAACAACTCAAGCCCGGCGGCACCCTTATCGTCGGCAACTTCGCTCCGCACAATCCCACGCGGGCCTATATGGAATGGTTCGGGAATTGGTATTTGCTGTATCGAACGTGGGAACAACTGGCGGAGCTAGCCTACGACGCAGGAATTCCTCGCGAGCATGTCGCGCTCGATGTCGAACACACGGGTGTTGACTTGCTGCTGGTGGCCACGAAACCCCCGGTTTGACCTGAAATCCAGTTTCAACCGTCACCGCCGGTCGATGGCGGTCCTACAAAGACCATTTCATCTGAACTAGAATGGATGTGTGTTTCCAATTCCATCGCTCGCCTATTCGATTGTCGATGAACATATTATTCGGTCCATGCGGTTGCCGGCTTGTCGTTGTTCTTTGTGCTGTTTGGGGGGCTGCGATTCTCGGTTGCGGGAATCAAGCGGAGGCGGATACCGAGTATCCGCACATCGTCGATGATCCGCCACTGTCGCCGCAGGAACAATTAAAGAAGTTTCATCTGCCGGCTGGGTTTGAAATTCAGCTTGTCGCCGCCGAGCCGGATGTCCATAAGCCGATGAATTTCAACTTCGACGCCGCGGGGCGATTGTGGTTCACCGGCTCTGAGGAATACCCATATGCGAAACCCCAAGGCGTCAATGGCCGCGACACAATCAAGGTGATCGATGGATTCCGCACCGACGGCAGCGCGACACGAATCACGACCTTCGCCGATAATTTGATCATTCCCATCGGAGTTGTTCCCGTGCCCGGCGGCGCGATCGGCTTCAGCATTCCGAACATCTACCACTTCGCGGATGCCGACGGCGACGGCACGGCCGAGAAGCGGGAAATCATGTTCGGACCATTTGGGCAGCGCGATACGCACGGCCTGAACAACAGCTTCACTCGCGCCATCGATGGTTGGATATACGCTTGCCACGGATATGTGAACAGCAGCCCGGTGAAAGGAACCGATGGCAAGCTGATTCGACTCGAAGGAGGCAATGTCTATCGATTTCGTCCGGACGGATCGCACATCGAGTTTTTCACGCACGGTCAAGTCAACCCGTTCGGCCTCGCGTTCGACTCGCTCGGCAACTTGTTTTCGGCCGACTGCCATACCCAGCCGGCCTATTTGCTGCTTCGGGGGGCGTACTATCCCAGCTTCGACAAGCCGCACGATGGGCTCGGCTTTGGTCCGCCAATCATGAAGCATTCACACGGTTCGACGGGCCTTGCTGGCATTGCGTGTTACGAAGCCGAACAATTTCCTGCAGAGTACCGCGGCAATTTGTTCATTGGCAATCCAATTACGCACATAGTCAATCGCGACAAACTGGTGGCGCACGGCTCCAGTTTTGAAGCTGTCGAACAGTCCGATTTTCTGACCTGCGACGATCCGTGGTTTCGGCCAGTAGAAATCAAGCTGGGGCCTGATGGCGCACTGTACGTCGGCGATTTCTATAACTGCATTATCGGCCACTACGAAGTGCCGCTGGATCATCCGAAGCGCGACCGAGAACGCGGCCGCATTTGGCGGGTGGTTTACACCGGCGATCAGCCATCGTTGGATGCTGCGCCCAATCTGGCCAAGGCAAACGCCGACGAATTGATCCAGGCGCTGACGAGTACCAATATCACGGTTCGCAATTTGGCGACGAACGAATTGGTCGATCGCATGGGCGATTCCTGTGCGCGGAGCCTTACAGCCCAGTTGGCCGACAAGTCGTCTTCGCCGTCTCTGCGGGCGCATGGCTTGTGGGTGTTGGAACGGCTGGGCGCGCTGGAGGACGATACCGTGCGGCAGTTGCAACATGACCCAGACCGGCGCGTGCGAATCCAACTTCTCAAAGCACTGGCCGAGCGCGATCCAGTTGCCTCCGCTTCGCTGCCAATTGCCGAACTGGCACGCGAGCAGTTGACGGACGACGATGCCTTCGTCTGCCGCGCCGCCGCCGATTGCCTCGGCCGGCATCGCGAAACGGCGAACGTGAAGCCGCTGTTGGCCTTGTGGAAGGCCACGCCGGCGGAAGATGAGCAGATGATTCACACGGTCCGCATGGCGCTGCGCGATCATTTGATGCTGCCGGAAGTGATGTCGGCCGTCGGCCACGGCAAGAGCGAGGCGGACATTGTACCGGAGGAGCGCGAAAAGCTTGCCGAGCTTTGTTTGGGAATTCCTGCAGCGCCGGCGGCCGGTTTGGCGCTCGATTATCTCAAGGACAATCCTCGCGCAATGTCGAAAGTTGGCGATGCGGCCTATCCGCTGCTGCGACACATTGCCGATGCGCGGTTGAACGATGTTTACGACCTAGCACTGGCTTACCGCAAACACCAGGACTCGATGAGAACGAAGGATCGCGACGACATCGGGCAGGAGCACGTTGTGTTGATCGGCCTGCAGCGCGCCGCGCAAGAACGAGGCATTTCGCTGCCCGATTCGATCACTGCCTGGGCCAAGCAGCTTGCCACGGAGCTGGTGACCTCGCAGCGCGAAAGAAGTCGCGAATTGGGGGTCGAGCTAGCGCGAGAATTGAAACTTCGCAACGTTCATTCGAAAGTCGCGCAAATCGCCTTGAATGGCGACGGTTCCGACGTTCGCTTGGATGCGCTGCTGGCCTGTGTTGCCATCGATGGACCGGCGTCGGTCGAACTGCTGGATCAGGCGATGACCAACAGCAAAGAGGAACTGAGGCTGCGTCAGCGCGCGGCCCGTTCGTTAGGCACGGTAAACAACGACGCCGCTCGTGGGGCCTTACTGAAGTTTCTGCCGACGGCCCCTGAGCGGTTGGCCGTCGAAATGGCCGGCGCGCTCGCTGAAAGCATGGTCGGAGGCGAAGCGCTGCTCGCCACGATCGTTGCCGGGAAAGCATCGCCGCGACTGCTGCAGGAGCCAAATGTCGCCGAACGGCTGAAGCGGCAGCCAATCGACCAGATCGACGAGCAGATCGCCAAGCTCACCGCCGGTCAACCGTCGCGCGATGAGCAGTTGCGATTACTGATCGAAGATCGTCTCGGAGGCTTCCGTAAGATCAAAGTGGACTCCACCCGCGGCAAAACAGTGTTCGCAAAGAATTGCGCAACGTGCCATAAGATCGCCGGCGAAGGGAACAAGATCGGGCCCGAGCTGGACGGCATCGGCATTCGCGGCCCCGAACGCGTGATGGAAGATGTGCTCGATCCCAGCCGCAACGTCGACCAAGCCTTTCGCACCACGATGCTCGTCACCGACGACGGACAGCCGGTCAGCGGCTTGGTGCTGCGCGAGGAAGGAAAGATTTTAGTGCTGGCCGACAATCAAGGCAAGGAAGTGCGCGTCGAAATGGACAAGATTGAACCGAATACGCGTAAAGTTTCCCCGCTGTCGCCGATGCCGGCCAATGTTCGCGATCTGATTCCGGAGGAAGATTTCTATCAACTTATCGGGTTCTTGTTGGAGCAGCAGCCGAAGAAGTGAGTTGGCGAAACTGCCGCAACTCGCTGAGTACACGCTCCAGGTCGGCCGCCATCGGTGCTTCGAGTTGCAACTCTCCGCCGCTGACGGGATGCCTCAATTTTAATCGCCGCGCATGTAGCGCTTGCCGGTCGAGTAGTATTTCGCAGTCGGCCAGGTCGCGATGAATCTCTCCGCGCGCGATCTGCGATCGACCGCCATATTGTTTGTCGCACAACACCGGACAACCAACGGCATTTAAATGCACGCGAATCTGATGCGTGCGGCCAGTCTTCGGCCGAACTTGCACTTCCGCGAAGCCGTCGAAACGCTCAACGACTTCGTAGTACGTCTGCGCCGGCCGGCTCGATGGATGATCGCGGCGGATCGCCATTTTTTCGCGCTGATAGGGATGAATGCCGATCGGCAAGTCGATCACATCGCGGTCTTTGTCCGGCGCGCCAACGACGATTGCAAAATATTCCTTCTCGACGGTTCGTGCTTCAAACTGCTGGGCCAACGCAAAATGGGCCGAATCGCTTTTCGCCACCAACAGCACGCCGCTGGTGTCGCGATCGAGTCGATGCACAATGCCTGGCCTGGTCGGCCCGCCGGCGCTGCTGAGTTGCTGGAAATGAAATGCCAACGCGCTGGTGAGCGTCCCCGACCAGTGCCCCTTGGCCGGATGCACGACCATTCCTGGCGGTTTGTTGACGGCAGCCAGATGCTCATCTTCGTATAGAATGTCGAGCGGAATTGCTTCGGGAACAGGCCCTGAGCGTGGTCGTTCGGGGAGCGAGATGGTCAGTTGCTCGCCCCCCTTCAGTCGCTGTCCCGCTTTGGCGATTTTGCCGCCCACGGTCACGCCACCGGCATCGATGGCGCTCCGCAGATGGCTGCGGCTGAAGTCGGGGAATTGTCGCGCGAGAAATACGTCGATTCGGCAACCTGCATGCTCTGGCTCAACGTGTCGCTCAATAGGAGAAGACTCGGACATGAAAGGGCGGAAACGCGAATCACTTGCCCTGCTCGGCGGGCGACTCAGGTGCAGACGGGTTCGTTGCCGGTAGCTTTTCAGCTTCGGGAGAGCTTCCCACTGGCGGATTTGATAGAGAACTTGATGCTGCTTCGCCGCTCGGCACCGCCGGCGATGTCGTCTCGGTCGTTGCTGGCGGAACGCTTGCGGGCGGCTTTGTGCTCGGGGCAGAAGATCCGTCCAAGGCCGAAGGCAACTTCAAATCACCCTTGGGAACGGCCGTAGGGTCGCTGAGATCGAAAATTGGCTTTTGCCCAGGTTTTCCCGGTTCGCGGCCCAAGTCCAGCGGCCGTGGATCTTGCTTGGCAAACCAATCGTAAAACTCCTTGGTTGATCGCTTGTCGAGATCCGCCAAATGTTGCTCCGCATCTCCGACTCGCGAACTCGTGGGATATTCCTTCTTCAATTTTTCAAAATCCTCGCGAGCGCGATCCAGTTCGCCCAGCGATTCGTGAGCCAGCCCCAATGCGTAGAGCGCCCAGGCGCGGATCATCTGGTCGTCGGCCGAGGCTTCGACTTCCGAAAACTCGCTGGCGGCAGCCGCCAGATTCTTTCGGGCTTCAAGCTTGTTGGTGTAAAGCTGGTCGGAACCGGTGCGCAACAACTGTTGCCCCATCAGCAACCGGGCCACGACGGCTTGCGGCGTGCCCGGATGAGCATCGAGGGTTTCTTGATACAATTTTAGAGGATCGGCCGGATTGTTGATTGCCGCGACCAGCGAATCGGACGCCGCCTGCTCGGCGCTGCTGTCCATGTGCCTCAAATACATCCATACCCCAGCCAACACAACCGCAGCAATCAGCGCGCCGATAATCGCCTGCGTGTACGGCTTGATTTGCTCGATTTTCGCTTCGAGCCATTCGGCCAACTCATTGGTTTGCAGTTCGTGGCGGTGTTGTGCTTTCATCCGTGCGGCGAGCAAAAGTCTCTTGGGAAAATTAACCGCGCCGCAATCGACTGTCATATCGGCATCGATTGTGCAGCGTCGTAAGTTGTTGAAACGTAAAAGTATAGCGCGAGTGAAACCAAGCGGTCAAGGCCGAAGGTTAGCTGGTATGGACGCGGAATCACGGCACGACAGTCCAAACCCGCCTGGAGGCCGAGACGATTTCCCGACGATATGATGCAAGAACCTCGGCATTTCGTGGCTGCTCGATCCGCAACGGCAACCTACCCCCTCATTCGCCAATTTTCATAGAAGCTGCCTTGAAATTGGCCCGGATCAACTTCACTGATTTGTGAAAGAGGTGTAAGTTTGCCGCAAGTTGGTGGCAATGTCCAAGAAGGGCGTCCAAAGCATCGCGCCGCATGGCATGCGCGGCCAGGAACTCATTGACTTCCATTTCAATCGCGAATTGCAAATTTCGCTCGGCTCCCTTACGGACCAGTTCGTCCAATAGGCTCGTCTCGCCAAACTGCGCGCGGAAGGCAAGCATTTAGGCATCGAGCTGGGAAGCTGAAACTTCCACGGATGGGACAGTTCAAAGCACGCGTTGATCTCTTCTTGCGCAAAAGAAAACCTCGCCGTGATTTCGGCGAGGCGATGAGTATTCGAATAAAACTAGCGATTAGTTTTCACTGGCCGCCGATTCACTCTCATCGATTTCAGAGAGCATTCTAGTCAAAGTATTCGCATGAACGCCCAGCAGCTTCGCAGCGCGGCCCTTATGACCCTTGGTGGCGGCCAAGGCTTGGCGAATCGCGGCTTCGCGGAGCTTATTCAAGTTGAGGAACGGCAACCGTGTGGCACCATCGGTGGCTCGCTTTTGCGAAGGCACTCGCGGCGGTGTGTCGAGGACATAACCCTGTTCGACCGCGTGGCCAAGCTGGCGAACGTTTCCTGGCCACGGATATTCGCAGAACTCACGTAGTTCTTCACTTGTCGGTTTCCAAGCAGTCCGATTGTATTTTGCAGCGAACCGATTCGAGAAAAATTCAACGAATTCCGGAATGTCTTCCAACCGATTTCTTAACGCCGGCACTTTCAACTCAACCATGTTGAGCCGATAGTATAGATCCTCACGGAAGCGACCTTCGGCTACTTCGACTTCGAGGTTGCGGTTTGTGGCGGCGATCACTTGAACGTTAATCTTAATTGGCGTCGAGGAGCCAACCGGTGTGATTTCCCCTTCTTGCAGAGCGCGGAGTAACTTGGGTTGCAACTCGAGCGGCATTTCACCGACTTCATCGAGAAACACCACGCCGCCCTCAGCAGCTCGGAACACACCGAGCGAAGCGCCGAGCGCACCCGTGAACGCACCCTTCTCGTGGCCAAACAACTGAGCTTCCGCAAGCGTTGCGGTTAGCGCTGCACAGTTGACAGCGACAAACGGCTTATCGGCACGAGGGCCAGATTGGTGCAAGCGGCGTGCAAGAATTTCTTTACCTGTGCCGGTTTCGCCGCAAATCAATACTGGGCACTGAACTTCAGCGGCTCGTTCGACGTGTTGAGCAATTCGTCGAAAACTCGGATTGGAGCCAAGAACCCAATCCATCGATTGTATTTCTTTCGATTCGTTTGGAATCGCAGTCACTGTATGTTTTACCACGGTAGTCGTCATCATTAGCCTGTTCCCCATCGCTGTGCAGATTCGATTTCCGTCAGCGATGCATTTTGCAGGCGTTTGGCACACCTGCTCGCCTTCTACTTCATTAGCAAACCACTACTCAAAAACGTAGGAATTTAGTTCTTTACACTCATGCAGAACTGCGGCGCAGTCCGGCTCGCAATCTAGGCAAGCTTCCGGTGATTATAAGTGCATTTGCACCGATTGCAACAACTTTTTGGGTCTGTGGAGGAATTTTTTCGGAAGCACACATTACTGCACCCCCACTTGGTAGAAGATAACCAGAATCTCCGCCCAAGGCAAGCTTTTGGCGCAATATTATTCCTTTTGTCCTACAAAAAACATCACATGCTGCCACTGGAGCTTGTCAAATTGCTCGACCAGCGTAAAACCGTTTGCCGTAAGTTCTTTCAGTACCTGCTTTTTCGACATTTTGTGCAATGGCTTAATCGGTACATTGGGGTCTTCTGCCCGAAATTCAACCAAAACCAGCCTACCGCCAGGCTTTAGTGCTTTTTTCATTGCAGCAAGCATCTGCACGGGATGCGAAAACTCGTGGTAAACATCAACGCACAGGATCAAATCGGCCTGTGCGGAGGGAAGTCTCGGGTCGGCCGGGGTGCCGAGAATCGACTTAATGTTGCCGATTTTTGCCTCATTCGCTCGCACTTCCAGCAGTCGGAGCATTTCTTGCTGAATATCGACCGCCAAAATCTGACCCTCGGTGCCGACAAGTCTAGCCAATTTGAGCGAATAGAAGCCATTTCCGCTCCCCATGTCGCAAACGGTTTGTCCAGGCTTGATGTTCAACGTTTTGAGCAGTGTCGTGCAATCTTCCTCACTTTCGCGGGATTTGCGAACGAGCCAGCCAGCACCATCTGATGTCATATACGGAGCGATTTCGCGCCCCATATAGTGTGTCAAGGCAGGGGGAATTTCCGCGAGTTTCGCCAGTTCGTTCCGTTGGCGCGCAGCCGGCGGAGTTTCCAATCGTTGGGCTGCCAATGGGGCAATGCCCACTGTGCAGGTCACAACCGCGAGCAACGCCGCCGAAAGAGTACGTTGGCTGCTTGAGATCAGCCCATTCATATCAATTCTCTTTATTTGGCATTTGGCGATTTGTTTTCGCCATCCAGCCCATGTTGGTCAGAGTGCGCAGCGCCAACGTGATGCGGCTCATAATAGGGAACTTTCTGTTTGTGGAGCTTTTCGCCAATTTTCACTTCCAATTCACGCGTTGCTTTCTCATTTCGAAGCGCTAAGCTCAGCGATTGGTCGTTCGACTCAAATTTGGACGAATTCCCGGCGGCTTCGCCCTCCTTGGGCCTGGCTGGCAAATGAAACTCCGTTGCTTTATCGTCCAGAGTGATGCGAATGATCGCTTCGTTTGCAGCCGTAGGGACCGCTTTTTCGGCGTCCTTGTCCAGAAGATAGACGGTAACGATGCCTTCATCTGTATCGTGGACCAGTTCCGCGTGAAATTCTTCATCGCTGCCTTCGCTGAGTTCGATCAACTCTCCACCATTGGGGCCGTGATGATGCACGTGGTCCTCTGGGGATTGTACTTCACTTGGCGGCGTTGGCTTGGGTGACTCGCACCCGCTACCAGCGACGAGGACGCAACTCAGAGTCATAAGCGAGAACTCCAACATCCATCGCATAATCAAAATCCTTTCGACGGTGCTACAAGAAACTGACGAAAATGAAATCGTTGGGCAACTTCGATTTTAGCACTTCAATCGCAGTTCTGACGAGTCGCAAATTCTAGAGTTTGCCGAGAGAATCCTATTCAGCCATTTCACCGGCGTGATAGCTGGAACGTACAAATGGTCCGCTGGCAACACGATGAAATCCCATCGCTTTCGCGGCGCGGCCGAGTTCATCAAATTCCTCGGGCGGCATATAGCGAACCACCGGCAAATGCCGCGGCGTCGGTTGAAGATACTGGCCAAGGGTGAGCATATCGCAGCCAGCATCGAGCAAATCGGCCAGGACATCGAGCAATTCCTCACGAGTTTCTCCAAGGCCGAGCATTAAGCCGCTTTTGGTTTTGATCGCGTGATTGAGCCGCTTGACCTGTCGCAGCAACTGCAAAGTCCAAGCGTATTCGCTCTTTCGCCCGCGCACCGCGCGGTACAATCGCGGCACCGTTTCGGTATTGTGGTTGAATACTTCGGGGGCCGATTCAACAACTCGTTCGATGGCTCCCGGTTTTCCTATAAAGTCGGGCGTGAGCACTTCCACGGCCGCGCTGGTTCGCCGGCGTACGGCTAACACAGATTGATAAAAATGTTCGGCGCCGCCATCGGGCAGATCGTCACGGGTGACGGAAGTGATCACGACGTGTTTTAGCCCCAATCGCACCGCAGCTTCAGCGACCCGCTCTGGTTCGTCCAGTTCCAGTTCTTCCGTTTTTCCTTTGGGAACGGAGCAAAATCCGCAGGCCCGCGTACATACGTTGCCCAGGATCATGAACGTGGCCGTCTGTTGCGACCAGCATTCCATTCGATTCGGACACTTTGCGCTTTCGCAGACCGTTTCCAGACGCAAGTCTTCGACCAGCCGCGAGGTAAATTGCAGCCCGCTTCCGGTGGGAAGGTTTTTTTTGAGCCATCGCGGCAACCGCTGGGATACAATAGCGTCTCTGCTGCTCGACCAATTGGAGTCGTTGCGTGGTGTCGGATTGTTGGCGATGATTGGCAATTCAGCGAGCACGGAGGTCAACCTTAATAATTTCAGGAGCGGACTTGAGCGACGCGGCTGGGGCGATTACAACTCGGGCCTTCGACGCTAGTTCGCCATGTGGGCTAGTTTTTTCTACCTGCCATCGTTGGCGGGCAAGAAATCCTGTTCCATAACGTTCGGAAGCATTCACTGAACACTAATCTATCAAGCGGTCATCGACTGCGAAAGCGACAGGAGCGTAAGCCACGGCCAAAAAATCCAATTCAAAAAAGGGAAAAAAAGATACCCCCGACCGCGAACACGACAACCAGCGGCTAATTGCCCAGAATCGCCGTGCACGGCACGAGTACGAAGTACTTGACACGCTAGAGTGCGGCATTGTGCTGGTGGGGAGCGAGGTGAAAAGTCTGCGCACCGGCCAGCTTTCACTCGAAGAAGCCTATGCGCGAGTCAAAGACGGCGAAGTCTGGCTCATGGGCTGCGATATTCCCGAATACGTGCAAGCGAACCGTCTGAATCACATCCCCAAGCGGCCGAGGAAGCTGCTGATGCATCGGCGTGAAGTGAAAAAGTTCGCCAAACAAGCGAAGGAAAAAGGACTGACGCTGATTCCGCTCAAGATGTATTTCACCGAAGGTCGTGCCAAAGTGCTGATCGGATTGTGTAAGGGGCGAAAACTGCACGACAAACGGGAAACAATGAAAAAGCAATCGGCCCAGCGGGACATCCAGCGCGCCATGCGCCGCGGCTGACCCGGCATTCCCAGGCTTGCACAAAGCGTTCACACATAGAACAAAGATTCCGAATACCTTATGGCTGTTATCGCCTTCTGCGTAGTGCTAGCATGCCGTCGAAATCGGCCTTGACCCTGCTCGTCGCATTCGGTATTCCACCCTTCTCATGCCGCGCTTTCGCGCATGACCTTGTCGGTTCGAGTGCGCATTCGATCGGCGGCCGCAGCTTGTCTTTCGGCCGATCGCCTCCTATCAAGCATCTCATCGTTTTCATCGCAGGGGTTGCCGTGAACACCTTTTCCAGCCGTCGGTGGCTGATATGCACGTTGTGCGTCGCGGCGCTATCCGTGGCGGATGTCGCCGACGCGCAGCGGGTGCGGTTTGGCTCACGCGATGAAACGACTGCGGCAAGTTCTCACGCTCCACGGCACGACGGCTGGGTATCCGTCGCCCAGCGATATGTCAGCAATTCGCCAACGCCAACGAGTTCTTCGTCGAGCGCAAGTGCCGACGAAGCCGGCGCTGAGGGAGCGGCTCGCTCACGCATGCCTGCCTATTCGACGATGGAGACGCCAGTTTACATGGGTTCGCCGGTCTATCGCGAACCGCCCCCCAACAGCAGTTCGGCATCGGCCGAAGCGTCCGTGGCGACGATTCCTCCGGCGGCCACCTATCGGGTTGCCTCAGCGACGCCCATTTCGTCGCCGGCGGCAAGCTATGGTTCAAGCTTTGCGCAGCCGGTGCTGGTAGCAGGAGTTTGGGATCCGTATCGGATCGCCACGCGTCACGCGGCATTCGCTGGAACGGTTGTTTCCAATCCCGGCCTTCCTGGTCAATTCACTCTGCCGCAGCCGATGCCGCGCGTGCCCTATTATACGCAGCAACCGATTTCGACGGCTGGTCAACCCTATGTCGTGATTCCCGAAGCGGGCTGCGCGGCCCCTGCGTTAACGCCAGGTATGCCGACGCAAGTGATGCCGCTGGCGGCGCCGGGAACCGTTCCGACGACGGCGCCTGCGTATGTTCCGCCGACGGTTCCGACGCTCGGCGCGCCCGTGATGGCAGCGCCTCCGACAGTTCCGACGATGGCTCCGCCGGGGGCGATTCCCCTGGCAACCTCGAAGAATTGCTACTTTCTGGCCGACGCAATCTTCTTCACGCGCGATGCCCAAATCGGCAATCAGCCGCTGGTACTGCTCGATCTGAACGCGCCGACTCAAAGCAACGTGCTGCTGAGCACAGCCGATCTAGGATTTAACTTTCAACCAGGCCCGCGAGTGTTGCTGGGCACCCAGTTCGACGGTTTTCGAGCCATCGAAGCGAGCTACTTCGGCATTTACAACTGGAACGACAGTGCAACGATCAACGGCGATAACAATTTGAACTTGCCTGGTGACTTGGGGTTGGCAGTTCCGCTCGACTTCTTCAACGCCGACCAGATGAATATCAGCTACAAAGCGCAGATTCATAACGGCGAATTGAACTATTTGCAGTACTTCGGTGCTGCTAGCAACATCGCATGGCTGGTTGGCTTTCGCTATTTCAACCTGGGCGAGAAGTTCAGCATTACATCGACCGACAATCAAACGGGCAGCAGCTACTACAACATCAGCACGTACAACAATTTGTTCGGCGGACAACTCGGCGCCCGCGTCAAACAGGCCTGCGGCAACTGGTCGTACGACTTAACCGGCAAGGCGGGTGTTTACGGCAACGCGATTCGTTCGTCGCAGTTCATTGCCGACTTCGATAACTTTGTGGTCCGCGATACGCACGCAAGCGGCGGGCAAGTAGCGTTTCTCGGTGAAATCGGTCTGAATGGCAACTACAAGTTCAGTGAATGTCTCTCGCTCCGCGGCGGGTATCAAGTCTATTGGATTGACGGCTTGTCGCTCGCACCCAATCAACTCGACTTTACCGACACTCCAACCAGCGGCACGACGCTCCATAAGACCGGCAACATGTTTATGCACGGAGCGCATGCGGGGTTGATGGCGCAGTGGTAATGGGCGAGGCTGGAAGCTGGAGCATGGTTATGGCGGCAATTTTCAACAATTTCGATCCAGAAACCTGCCAACCCGCCAACTCCTCAACCCCTTGATAGGGCTGATTTCTCTTGACGCCGTTCGGTAAACCTGCGAAAAGACCGCTCTCAAAACTGTAGGTTCTGCGGGCCGAGTAGAACCCGAAGCGAGTGGCCGCCCGGCGGATCTGTCGTCGCACGGAGCATGCAACCTACTCAATTCAGCGCAAGGATGCTCGCCATGAACCGCGTCTTTGGTTGCTATTTGCTGCTGCTGTTTTCGATTGGATCAATCGGCTGCCGTTCGCCGTATTATCAAGATCAAGGCGCGCTGGCCGGCGGGTTGGGGGGCGCAGGACTTGGCGCGATCATCGGCAGTACCACCGGCCATGCCGGCGCTGGCGCCGCCATCGGGGCGGCGGCCGGCGCGCTGACGGGCGGAATGGTCGGCGGGGCGCTCGACGAAATCGACGCGAAGAACCGCGCGCAAATTGCCGCCCAAATGGGACGCCCACTACCCGCTGGCGCGGTCAGCGTTGAAGATGTGGTAGCAATGAGTCAATCCAAGGTGGACGAGCAGCTCATGATCAACCAAATCAACAACCACGGCATGAATCGCACGATTCAATCGGGCGATCTCATCGCCCTACAAAATAGCGGAGTCAGCACTCGAGTGATTGCAGCGATGCAACAGCCGCGCGCCGTGGCCGGTCCGCCAGGGCCAGTCGTCGTTGAAGGGGCGCCGCCGGTGGTCGTTGCGCAGCCGGTCTATTATGGACCGCCGCCGTACTGGGGGCCGCCGCCATACCGAACCTACGGCGCAGGCGTGGTGTGGTAAAAATTTGACGGGATTGCACACCTGACGCAAGTGCTTGAAATAGGTAGGTTTTCGCGCCCTCAGTCGAGCGTGGCCTTGCTAAAATCGCAATCCTTGATCTCGCGTTCCCGGCGCGCTGGAAAGGATCGAAAAAGAGTCAAAAATCCTGTACAAATCGATGTGTAACCTCAGGATCATGAGACGTATGAGGATTTTCGGGCGATGCTCGATGCTGGATGCTCGTGGGGCGTGGCACATTGTCCATTCGAGCGAGTTACACCCAACCCCATCGCTTGCGCAGATACCACTCTCCGCATAAGAGACCGACAACTAGCAGGAAAAGCGGCGAAGAGTCCCAGGGAGTGAACTTGGTTTCGGTCTCCACTTCGCGGTCACGAGGCTCTTCTTTGAGTTTTTTCAATAAATCGGGAAGCTGCTCAGGAGGAACGGCGTCGCCCCCGCTGGATGCCGTGAGCTTTGCCAGGCTGGCCATCAATTCCGGACGGGCCGCGGCATTTTCCAACTCCAGGTCTTGCTCGAAGACGGTAAATCGAGCGCTGGTTTCGCCGACGAGCGCGCTATCCTTGGTGGCTGTGACGACGATGCGGTAGTCGCCGGGGTTGACGGCGTCACGCAGGCTGCCGAGGTGCTGTTCGGTTTGGCGGCTGAGCGGAATCGGCCGGCGCGCACCATCGGGAGAAACCAGCGAGGCGTTGAACTGCGCTCCGGTGAGAACAGCGCCATCGGTGGTTTTCGCGCCGGTCGAAAACTCGATTTTCGCCCCCGGCGGAAAACGGCGCTGGGCCAGCTTGATCCAAATTTTTTGATCATCGGAATCGTCCTTCTTCGCCAGCCACAAAATTACTTGTCTCCAAAACCGTTTGTGCTGCGGTTCGAAGCCTTCCATATACCAGCGCCAAGTAGAATCGCCGGCGAACGCCAGGACGCGGCCGTTCCCAGGTTCGGCGGCGACCAGCAGCGGCGAACCTTCGGGAGTAACGGCCAGCGGCCGAGCGGCGGGTTTGATCGCGTCGAACTTATTGGCTCCGTCGAGCGGCGGTAGTTGTCGCCAAGCATCGGAGTTTTGCCGCGGCCCGGCCAGACGCATGGGCGATTCGTACCCAAATCGCTTGTCGGGCAACATGACGACCCCCGTGCGCGCCGTGTCGGGGATTGGGCCAGGCTGCAAATGCAAATCTTCGCGAATCTTGCCGTCGAAATCTTGGCGGGCCAGCTTGTCGATTGGCCGCACCGCCAGCGGCAGTACGTCGGCCAGCGCCGTTTTTTGGTATCCGCCCGGCCAAAAGCTGTGGAAGCCGCCGAGCATGATCAGCCCTGCTCCGTCGGCGACATTTTTCGCAAGCTGCTGTAAATCTTGCGGTCGGAAGGCGGCTGAATCCAGGTCGCCGATGATGTAGACGTTGTATTTGCCCGGTTTGAATTGGTCGGAAAGATCTTCGGGCCAGTGGCTACGATTGCGTTTGTTGAAGATGCGGAAATCGATGTGGATATCGGGCGAAGCGGCCAGCGAACGGCACAGGAACGTCAACTCGCTGCGCGGCTCGCCTTCCAGATAGAGCACATTGAGGCCGCCGTCGAGCACATTAACAAACGTGCTCAATTCATTGTTCGTCGTAATGCGTTCTCCGGCTTGCGGCGCAGCGCGGACGGTGAGCTTGCGCTCTCCCGGCGTCTCGGGAAGGAAGCCGATCTCGAACTTGATTTGCTCGCCGTTCTGCTTGGCCCGAATTTGCGAGGCGGCGACGGGTTTCATCTTGCCCGGCTCTGTTTCAAACAAGATTTGGAGCGGGATGTTTTGATTCACCAGGCCGTTGATGCGGGCGGCGCCGGCGATTACGAGTTCGTTCTTGGTGAAGACAGTCGGGTTGACGATCAAGTCCGTCAGCGCGACATCGCGCGACTGCGTGGCGGAACGGTCTTGGCCGAAAGTAACCGTGAACAGCGGCGCTGGCAGGTCGTTCAGCCGCCGGGCGGAGGTTTGCGGCTGCAAATCCCGCGGAGCGAAGGCCTGCTGGGCGCCGTCGGAAAGCAAAATGACGCCCGCCACGCGCTTGCCCGCTTCGCGTCGCAGCACGTCGTCGAGCACCGCGCCGATAGCCGACTCTTTGCCTTGGGCGTCCTTGCCCAGATCGAGCTTGCCGCCTTCGAAATCGAGTTGAGCGAGATCGCGATCGAACGTGTAGATCTTCACCTCGACGTTCTCACCCATGTCGCCGAGTTGCGGCAGCGACTGGTTGACGGTCTCGCGCAACGCTTCCCATCGCGAACGTTCGCCGAACGAGTCGGCGGTTTGCATGCTTTTCGAGCGATCGAGCAGCACGACGAGTGTGGCCGGCTGCTGGCGAATTTCGGTATAGACGAGCGTCGGCCGCAGCATCCCCATGACGATCAACAGAAAGACGGCGACCCGCAGTCCAACGAGCGCCCACCGACGCCGCGGCTTCATCTGACGCAGTTCGCGGCTGGTCAGCAACATGACGCCGGCCAACAGTGCCGCGCACATGGCGACCAGCATCGGACTGCCGACAGGATGAATGTACCAGCCGCTCATGATGGTGTGGGTTGTCCGTTGTCCGCAGACCGCAACACAAAGTGAACAATGCAGAATGCAAAACGTAAACTGCGAATGAAAGGATTTGATGGTTTTATCATTTTTCAATGTGCATTTTGCAACTCCAATTCCGCCTTCTGCGTTCTATCTACTTCCTGCGCATTTACTTTGTCGCTTTCCAGCGCAAACGACCGCCGGGGCGGATTCAGCCCCGGATCGTCCCGCTTGTAAAACTTGTTCGCGAGCAAATGCTCGCCGCCGAGTACGATTGCGACCAGCACGATCAGCAAGGGATACAGTTCAATTCCCGTGCGTCCTAGATTCACGTCGCGTTCAATATCTTCCTTGCCGCGCGATAGGCGGAAGCGGCCTTTGCCCAGCAATTCCGCGAGTTCGTCGTTGGTGATCCGCGCCAACTCGGTCGAGGCGGCTGGAATATTGACGCTGAAACCGTAGAGCACACCCCCATCGCTGGCACCGGCGCGGAGCACGTAATTCCCCGGCGCATTGCTGGTGGTGATCGTCAGCGTGCCGGTTTTTTGATCGACCGATTGAGGCAAGTTTTCACCATCGGGCGTTTCGAGCGAAAAGAAGAGCTGCCGCTGCGGCTCGGGAATTCGCATCGTTACCGTATCGCCCACCAGGTAATTCAATCGCTCCTCACCGCTGCCGACGAGGTAAAGCATCGCTTCGTTGCGGAGCATGAAAAATGGCCACGGTTGGCTGCCGACGACGAGCAGATTCCATAGATCTTTGTCTTCGGCATTGTCGTTCACGTCGGTCGTAAACACCAAGATGCGCCCCTTGCCGAGAGGCTTTTCCAGCAGCGCCGCTTGGCCGTTGCTATAGGGGATGATCGTATTGACGCCTTGGTCGAGGTCGGTGAATTGCCAATGCGTTTCGATGGTGTATGCATCCCAGGGAATGCTGCCGGCGATCGCGCGAAACTTCGACAGCAGTGGATGCTGATAATCTTGAGGCGCCAGAAACGAATCCTGGTGGTTCCAGCGGCGAGCGAGCTTGCCGGGAAGCAATTGGTGCGCGGCAGGCGCGGAAAAATCTTCGGGCCGCTGACCAGGTGGAGCTGCGCTGGGACCGAGGAACATCATCAAGCCGCCGCCGCGCTCGACAAACTCGGTCAGCGATTGCCAGACGCTGTCCGATAGCGGCGGTGGATCGACCAGACAGACCGCAGCATATTCTTCCAGCGGCTTGCCGGCCAATTCGTTGATCGAGACCATTTCGCACTCGAAGCGGGCTTGGCCCGTGCGCTGGATGCTTTCCGGCGCAATCGCTTGAGCCATGTTGGCGGCCTTATGGCGATTGGCGGGCGTAGCGGCAATGAGCACGCGCCACGGCGGACGAACGTCGATCGTGAAATATCTGGCATCATCGGCCGGCAGATTGTCTTGGCTCGAAATCCTGACAACCCCCTGGTGCGTGCCCTGTTCGAAGCCGGCCACCGAAAAATCGACGAATTGCGGCGAATCGGGCGTGGACTTGACAATGCTTTGGCCACGAACATGCGATTTTCCGGCGGAATCCATCAGCGACAACTCGACGGTGCGCTCTTCTTCCGGGCCGACGCGGATCAGATCGGTCTCGACGCGCAGCGGCGTGTGCTTGGCGAGCAATTCGGCAGGTAGCCGCAGATCGCCCAGGGCGAAATCGCGAGGATCCTCGACGCCGACATCGATAATATACAGTGCGATCTCTTTGTTCGCTTCGAGCTGATCGTGCAGCTTTGCACCCGCTTCGGGCGACCAGGCGACACGGCTCAGATCGGTGAATAGATAAACTTCCTTGCGGCCCTTGTCACTTTCTTTCACCAATCGCAACGCCTCATGGCATAGTTCCGACAGCGATTGAAGAGACGGCGTCATTCGCAGTCGATCGACGCGCTGGCGGGCAACTGCACCGTCGATTGAAAATGCCGCCGCGGCCGTGCGCGAATCGAGTACGGCAATTTCGCTTTCCGGCGGGAGCTGTGCCAGCACCCGCTCGGCCGCGGATTGCGCGACTTTAAGTCGTGTTTGATTTTGATGTTGATACTCCATTCGTGGCGAAGTGTCGAAGACCAGAGCGGCAGCGACGGGAGCTTCTCGATCGCCGAGAAAACCTGCAGACTTGAGACTTGGCCGAGCCAAGGCCAATGCGAACAGCAAGATCGCCGCACAGCGCAACAGCAAGAGCAACAAGTGCCGCAGCTTTAGCTTGCGCTGGTTCACGTCGTTCCGCTGCTGCAGAAAGCGCAAAGCCGGAAAAATGAAGTGCTTGGGCTGCTGCCGCATCACCAGATGCAAAATGATCGGGGCCGCGATCAACGCAGCGCCGGCGAGCATCATGGGGGTGAGGAAGGTGAGGGGCATGGTATGTGAGATGAAGTAGGTGGTATGTGGTGGGCGGAATGTCTAGCCTACATTTTCTCGTACCGCGTTCATGAGGCCTGCAATCAACCACCCAACTCGTGCGACCTGTTCCATCGCACCAGTTGCCGTCGTGCCATCGATGGACTCGAGCCGATTTGCAATCGGAACCTGCGTTTCCATTTTTCGGACAGAACCATGTGCGATGCTCAGAAAACTCGAAAACTCATCGGCGGGTCGTCGCCCTTGCCCTTCTGTGATGTTGGAAGAAATAAAAAACGGCGGTCCGGCGCAATTGTGAACTCAGGTAAAACAATTCTACTTGTGGCAAGGTCTTGGTGATCCCGCAAGTTGTCTCCGCCAAGTTCATGGCTTCCTGCCATGCCGTCAAAGTTCGATCGATCATGCCGGCCATATTGGCTCTTCTTTCTTCGTCACCACCTGTTGCCTGCCGCCTACCTTGCGGTCAACACCGTGTCCTCCGACTCAACAAATACTCGGTGAGCGCCCGGTCGAACTGCATGCTTGTATCGAGCGGCACATAATCGATGCCTGCCTGGAAGCAGTGTCGCTTGTAGAACTCGCGGAATTCGCGAATTTGCGATAAGTAGTCGGGCCGAAAATTGTCGGCGTCGATCTGCAGGCGATCCGCCGATTCCGGTTCCTCGAATTCGACCATGCCGCCAAAGGGGAAATTCACTTCAGCCTCATCGAGAATATGAAACAAAATAACATCGTGGCCGCGGTGCCGCAGCCGCCGGAGCGATTGCAGCACTCCTTCCGGCTCGGTCAGCAAGTCGCTGAACAGCATCACAAGACTGCGGTGGCGAAGCATCGCTGCAACTTGAACCAAGCTGTGGGCGATATCGGTCTTGCCCGCGGGTTTCAATTTGGCCAGCAGAGAAAGCACCTGAGCAATTTGCGAACGTTTGCTTTTCGCCGGCAAGCTTTTGCGGATTTGTTCGTCGAACGTGATCAGCCCGACGGGGTCTTGCTGATGCACCATCAGCCAGCAGAGCGCCGCGGCCAGGCAGATGCCGTATTCGAACTTCGTCAGCTCCTGCCGATAGGTGTAGGCCATCGATTGGCTGAGGTCCATTACCAAATAGCCGGTGATGTTCGTTTCGGCTTCAAACTTCTTGACGTAATACTTGTCGGTCTTGGCGTACACGAGCCAATCGATATCATCGGGATCATCGCCGTGCGTGTACTTGCGATGCTCGCTAAATTCGACCGAAAACCCGTGAAATGGGCTGGCGTGCAGCCCTTGCAGAAAGCCCTTCACGATAAACTGCGCGCGCAAATCGAGCCGCGAAATTTGGCGGATGACTTCGGGCTTGAGATATTTTTCGACGGTGGCCATAGCAGGCGACCGCTGCGACTACGTCCGCTCGTGCAATTCATAGAGCGGCCAGCCTTTTCGGTCGCGGCGGCGTTCCAAGTGATATTGTGGGTCCAAAACTTTCGAATGGAAGAAGCCCTTTGTGTCGGGAGCCGCCGGGAGGTATCCTCGCTTGTCGCGTGAATCCATGGCGAAAGTCAGCGGCTGCTTACGCGCATCGATTAGCCAAAGCTCACGAACGCCCGCTAAAAAATACTTCTGGGGAAGCCGTTTGGTATCCTTGCCGACCGAAGAGCCTCCGATACTCTCTGCAATCCAATCCGGTGGGCCGTCCATTTCAATATAGCGATCGGGCTTTTCCGAAGTCCTCGGAACAAATTCGAGCAATCCGGATTCGACAGTCGAATGCGACAAGTAGGCAACATCCGGTTCCACCGTTAAATCGGCGTCGGGACATGTATCCCTACTGCTATCGATAAACACGACTCCGCTTTCAAACTTTTTCACGCGAGCATTGATTACGGACGACACTTCCGTCTTCACCGATCCGTGCGAAACCAAATCCTCCGGCGACATATCGACCTCAACCTAGTCATCGATCAAATCGATTCAGCCCTTTTCCAGAAAATCGCCCGTTCTCAACCCCTGACGAAATTCCGCCAATGAATGGATACATGGAACCCTCCGAGTTTCTTCAAACATCACGGCGTCGGACATATCTGTTTCACTCCTCGGCTGTGCTTACCGCTTCTCAAACTTCGGAATTTCTGGCTCGGGAATCTCTTTTAGCAATCTCTGGATGACCGTTTCGCTCGTCATCCCTTCGGCTTGGGCCTGGAAATTGGTGCTGATCCGATGGCGCAGCACCGGGATGGCAATTTTTTGCACGTCGCTGATCGCCACGCTGAACCGGCCTTCCATCGCCGCCAGCGCCTTGCCTCCCTGAATGAGAAACTGTCCTGCGCGGGGGCCGGCGCCCCAATCAACAAGGTCGGTCACAAATTGCGGCGCTGTTTCGTCTTTCGGACGCGTTGCTCGCACCAGACGTGCGACGTATTTGACGATATACTCACTTACGGCAACACTGCCGACGAGTTTTTGTAGATTGACGATCGACTTGCCCGACAGCACCTTGCGTACTTCAGGCTTTTCATTCCGCGTGGTCGCGCTGAGGATTTGTTCTTCTTCGCTGGCGGAGGGGTAATCGACCTTAATGTTGAACATAAAACGGTCGAGCTGCGCCTCGGGCAGCGGGTATGTGCCTTCCTGCTCGATCGGATTTTGCGTGGCGATCACAAAAAAGGGCTCCGGCAAATTGTGAGTCGCCTGACCGATCGAAACTTCGCGTTCCTGCATCGCTTGCAGCAATGCCGCCTGCGTTTTCGGTGGAGTACGGTTCACTTCGTCCGCCAGCAGGATATTGGTGAAGATCGGCCCCTCGACGAAACGAAAATTCCGCCGCCCGCTGTCGTCTTCCTCCAAGACATTCGTGCCGGTGATGTCGCTGGGCATCAAGTCCGGTGTGAATTGAATCCGCTTGAACTGCACATCTAGAATGCGAGCAACCGTGCTCACCATGAGCGTTTTGGCCAGTCCCGGCACCCCCTCGAGCAAGCAATGCCCGCGAGTGAAAATGGCGGCAAACATTTGCTCAATGACATCGTTCTGGCCGACGATCACTTTTTGCAACTCATCCTGCATGACGCGACGATGCTGGCTGAATTCGTGCAGGATGTCGCCGAGACTGCGAGATTTCGTCGTTGGAGCTGCGGCCGTTGCGATTTCTGGAGGCATTTGCGGAAAACTCGATGCATCAGGTGGTAAGTGGTCGGTGGCCAGTTGTCAGACTCATCGGTGTTGAAGTCCAACAGCGGACTTGCGGACAACGGGGCTCTCTTCCATCGTATAGCCGCCACTCCATTCAAGCAACGAACGGCGGGGACCGATTGCTGACGTAACTCCCAGATTCTACAATAGTTGTGTCAACGCCTTGGCTCTAGCGAACAGGATGTGATTTATGCAGCGATGCCCGGCGTCACTCTGGCGGTCGGTACTAACGGTTGTGGTGGCTTTGCGGCTTATCACTCCGTCCAACGCGACGGCGGCCGACATCACGGCCGAACAAGTGCGAAAGTCGATTGAATCGGGGGTCGAGTATCTAAAACGCACCCAAAACCAAAACGGCACTTGGAATGACTTTATCGGCTACTCCGGTGGGACGACGTGCCTAAACTCACTGGCCCTGCTCACCGCCGGGGTTTCGCTGGACGACGAACAGCTTCGCCGCGCTCTCGAGCAAGTGCGGAAATTGGAGTCAGACAAGACGTACGTGGTCGCGCTGCAAACGATGGTTCTATGCATGGCCGAGCCGGCACGCGACCACATCAAAATTCGCCGCAACGCCGCTTGGCTGGAAACCTCGCAAAAAAAGGACGGCGGCTGGTATTATGGGCCGCAAATGGACGGCAGCGATCCATCCAATTCACAATACGCCGTTCTCGCGCTGTACGAAGCCGAGCGCGCCGGTGTGCCGGTGGCCAGCCGCACCTGGCAGCTTGCCGAGCGGTATTGGCTGAAAATTCAAAATCACGATGGTTCTTGGGGCTACTCGTTGATGCGCGTCGAAGCGCCTGCCCGCGGCAGCATGACATGCGCCGGCATTGCCTCGCTCGTGATGTGCTCAGGACGATTGAACGCTGGCGATGCGGAAATCTCGGCCGACGGCAGCATATTGAAGTGCTGCGGCAATTCACAAACAGAGGATGCTGCTCGGGCCATCGAGAACGGCCTGGTGTGGCTGGGCAATAATTTTTCGGTGCAGTCCAACCCCGGCTGTCCGGAGGGTTGGCACATGTATTACATGTATTGCCTGGAACGCGTGGGGCGGATGACTTCGCATCGCTTTTTCTATTCGCGCGGCGATTTTCGCAAGTACGACTGGTATCGGATGGGGGCCGAGATGCTGGTATCACGCCAAGACGCTTTGTCGGGATATTGGAAGGGAGACAACCGCGCGGAAGCGATGGAATCGATCGGCACCAGCTTCGCGCTGCTATTTCTGGCCAAGGGACGCCGGCCGATCCTCGTCTCAAAAGCAAAATTCGGTCCCGGTAACGATTGGAACCATCATCGCAGCGACATCGCCAACCTCACCACCTACGTTGAGAACCGTTGGAAAAAGGAATTTCCGCTCGGCCTGTCTTGGCAGGTAGTCGATGTCAGCGACGCCTCGGTCGACGATTTGCTACAAGCGCCGGTCTTGTACATTTGCGGCGAGCAGACGCCGAATTTGTTGAATCATGCCGCCAAGTTCCGCGAATACATTGACCGCGGCGGATTTGTCTTCGCCGACGCATGTTGCCCGAATAGCGCAGGATTCGACCAAGGCTTTCGTGCGCTGATGGAAAAAGTGTTTGAAGAACCCGAGTACAAGCTCAAACCCGTGCCGCCAGAGCATCCGCTGTGGTACGCCGAAGAACCGGTGCGACCCTCCCTGCGTCCGAATCTGTGGAGCATCGACTATGGCTGCCGCACGTGCGTCGTTTATTCCGCGCCCACCGAGCAAGGAGATTTGCCGCACAGCCTGTCGTGCTATTGGGAAGTCTCCGCCGGGCGAGATCACAAGCTGGACAATGCCCTGAAAAACCAAATGCAAGCGGCGTTATCGATGGGCATCAACGTCTTGGCTTATGCGACGAATCGAGAACTCAAGAGCAAAGACGAAAACTTCGAATTACCGGATGCCAAAAAAACCGATGAGGACACTACCGATCGCGGCAAGCGATCCATTGCCAAGTTGCGCCACGCCGGTGGATGCAATGCTGCTCCTGGCGCTCTTCCCGCACTGCTGCGGGCGGCATCGCGCGAGTTGCAAGCTCGTTTCAGCACCGAGCAGCGGCTCGTGTCGATTTCCGATCCAGCGCTATTTCGCTACGATGTGGTGTTTATGCACGGTCGGCACGGCTTTAAGCTCAGCGACACCGAGCGAAAGCAGTTGAAGAAGTACTTGGAACGTGGCACGTTGATTGCCGATGCAATTTGCGCAAATAAAGATTTTGCCGCGGCGTTCCGCCGCGAAATCAATGCGTTGTTTGCCGACGAGGGGATCAAGCTGGAAACCATACCGGCCAGTCACCCAATGTTCACCGACAAGTTCGGCGGCTTCGATCTATCGAAAGTCACTCGGCGCGAGCCGCAGCGCCGCGCGGGCGACGGCCCCCTGCAAGCGCGGCAGCGCACGGGTTCGCCTGAAATTGAAGGGCTAAAGATCGGCGACCGCTATGCCGTCTTATTTTCTCCCTACGACTTGAGCTGCGCGCTGGAAAAACACGACTCGCTGGAATGCGAAGGCTACACGCGCGAAGATGCGGAACGCATCGGGCTGAATTTGCTGCTCTATGCGACGTTTGAGTTCTGATTTCCGTCCAGCGGCGAGAAGTGAAACTGTCCATCTCGAACTGCGCCCGATCGGATGCGGCGACCAGTGCGCCCCGATGGCCGCGACTCAGTTTTAGTGCTTGCCGTCCTGAACATCAAAGCCGCGACCGCGATGTTGCTGATCAGGTTTTCAATCGGCAGATGGTGTCTGCATTGTGGCGGCCACTGCGTTACCCAGCTTGGGACCGCACGGCGATGAGCGAATCCAATTCCGACTTTAATTTCGGCAAGATCTCGTCGTAGGGGAAGGCTCCGAGTTCTTCGCTGCGCCGCTTCAAGTTGACAAAGTTCGGTCCGCACCAAAGACCCAAATCGGCATCGTCCGTTTCGCCGGGACCATTCACGCGGCAGCCCATGACGGCAATCGTGATACGATGGCCTTCTGCATAACGCGTCATTTCCTTCACTTGTTGCGCAAGCTCGACGAATGCTTCGTTCTCAACGCGCGAACAGCTCGGGCAACTGATAATATTCAGCGTCTTCAACCCATAATCGACCACACTCCGCACACGCCCCGCCGCGACATCCACCAAAATCTGTCGGCCCGCGGCAATTTCTTCTCCTTTCCGCGAGTTCGGCACGGTCAGCGAAACACGTACCGTGTCACCGATACCGCGGCTGATGAGCTGTTCAAAGGCGATTCGCGTCTTGATGATTCCATCGGGGGGCATCCCTGCTTCGGTCACGCCCAAATGCAGCGGCACATCGGGTCGCCGATCGGCAAACCGGCGGTTGACTTCGATGACTTTCGCCGGGTCGGAATCCTTGAGCGACACGCAATAGCGCGTAAAACCCAGCCCGTCAAGCAATGCGCAGTGCTCCCAGGCGCTTTCGAGCATCGGCGTCATCGAGTCGGTCGGATCATACTTCTCTCTTTTGGCCGGATCGACGCTACCGCAGTTCACGCCGATCCGGATCGCACAGTCGTTTTCCGCCGCCACGCCGGCGATGAATTCCACCTTCTCCTGCCAGGGCTTTTCGCGCTCGTGATGGTATAGATGGCCGGGGTTATACCGCACCTTATCGACGTGCGGGGCCACCACGCTTGCCAGTCGATAGTTTTCTTGAAGATCGACCGCCAGGTTCGCTTGGGTCTGTCGGCGGATTTCCGCTAGTGCCTCGGCGTCTTTGCGACTATCGACCGCGATCCGCACGATGTCGGCTCCGGCTCGTTCTAATTCGCGCACCTGGCCGACGGTCGCCGAGATATCTTGCGTCGAAGTGGCCGTCATGCTTTGTACGGCCAGCGGATGTCCGCCTCCGATCGTGATGGTACCGATACGAACAGCTCGTGTGGGATTGCGCTGAATGGAAGCCATATTGCGTAAGTAACCCACAAAGAGCGTTTTCAAAGTCGAAATAAGCTTCGGAAAACTTCGTTACAATGACCAAGCCGCGACCATCTGGCAGCGTACCGCGGCCGCATCCATACGGGTGCATCGCGGCACGAAGAATCCTGTTCCAAGTATTTCGCAACGTCACAAGCTGTTCAAGGGTGGCCGCCAGAGTGGCAAATCATTTTCCGACTAGTCCGATTGTCGTTGTTATCCGGACTGGATTGTTCAGAGTCTCACGCACTGTTGTGGAGGAATCTACGAATACCGAGCTAGAACAGGACGCGGCGAGACGTGGTTCATGAACGGGATTATCCTGCTTTTGCATGGCTGCCGCGAGTCATGACACTGCAATCGCCTCGTCACTGCACCTTGCCAATTCCCCTTGTTATCGGTTAGAATGAATAGTCTCGCCCTGCCCGAGTCCCACCTATGCCGTTTCTCTGGCGCGCTGTCGATGAGTTGCGACGTTGCCGCGAAATTGCGGTGTGTAGACGCTTCGTCGAATGTAGACCTTTCGCTTCGCGAAGGGCATTTCAGCTTGTGGAGCGAACCGGCTACCATTGCTCGATCCGGCTTCCGCACTTTTGGTTCTTATTGATTCTTGCAATCAATCTGACGGCAACTCTTCCCTGCTCCGCCGCTGACGAGCATCCGCTGTCGAATTTCGAAATAGCCATTCGGCCGATTCTTGCAAAGTATTGCTACGATTGCCACGGAAATGGTGAAAAATCGGGGCACGTCGCTTTCGACGAATTGCAATCCGCGGCCAGCAAGCCAGGCGTTCCTGGGTCGCCGGAGCTTTGGTCGAAAGTGCTCAGCAATGTTCGCGCTGGGCTAATGCCCGCCGAAGGAAGCCCGAAGCTGAATCCCGATGAACTCAAGACGCTTGAGCGTTGGATCAAGTTCGTCGCGCTGGGAATCGACCCCGACAATCCCGACCCCGGCCGCGTTACGATCCGCCGGCTCAACCGCAATGAATATCGTCGCTCGATTCGTGAGCTAACCGATTTTCCGTTCAAGTCGGACGACGAGTTGCCTCCGGACGACACGGGATACGGCTTCGACAACAACGGCGATGTGCTGTCGATCTCGCCGTTGCTGATGGAAAAGTATATGCAGGCGGCCGAGCAGATCGTCGCCGCCTCGGTGCCGTCGAAGCCGCCGGTGAATGCGGATGATCGCCAGGCATGGAAAAGCTATCGCCGCTTCTTTACGAAGGACGAGCCGCCTGAATCGGCCGACGAACGTCGCCATTATTCGCGCGAAATCCTCGAACGGTTCGCCGGCAGGGCTTTCCGTCGGCCAGTCGATGATGCGACTGTCGTTCGACTGCAAGACCTTGCCGAATCGATCTACAGCCAGCCGGGCAAACGCTTCGAGGAAGGCGTCGCACTGGCCATGGTCGCGGTGCTGGCTTCGCCGCAATTTTTGTTCCGCGTCGAACAGCCGGAGCCACAGGCCGACGGCGACAAGCCGACTGCATTTCCGCTGATCGATGAATACTCGCTGGCCTCTCGCCTTTCGTATTTTCTCTGGTCCACCATGCCGGACGATGAGTTGCTACGGCTGGCCGAACGGCGCGAGCTTCGGATGAAACTGCGCGAACAAGTGCTACGAATGATGAAGGACGAGCGGTTCGGCGTGTTTAGCCGCTACTTCGTCGGCCAATGGCTGCAAGCTCGCGACGTGGAAGGCACAGCCATCGATCACCGGGCCATCGCAGCCCGAGAAGACGAAGCAGCCCGCGCACTGCTGCGAAAACTCCACGATTTCCAACGTCGCAACGTCGATTTCAAAGAGCGTCAACTGGTGCGAAATCAGTTGGATCGCCTTAACCCTCCAGAATTCACTAGAGAATTGCGCGAGGCGATGCGGCTGGAGACGGAAATGGCCTTTTCGTACGTTGTCGATAACGATCGCAGTGTGCTTGAGTTGATCGATGCCGACTATACCTTCGTCAATGATGCGCTGGCCAAGCATTATGGCCTGCCGCCCGTCGAAGGGCGAGCCATGCGGCGAGTCGATTTGCCCGCTAATAGCCCGCGCGGCGGCGTGTTGACGCAAGGCACGATGCTGGTCGTCACGTCCAATCCCACCCGGACTTCACCGGTGAAACGCGGCCTGTTTATCCTCGACAATCTCTTGGGTGCGCCACCACCGCCGCCACCGGCCAATTTGCCTCCGCTGGAAGCGTCTCAGGATGGCCACGGCGGGAAGGAACTTTCGATGCGCGAGTTGCTCGCAGTCCATCGCAGCAAGCCGCTGTGTAATTCTTGCCATTCGCGAATGGACCCGTTGGGCATGGGCTTGGAAAACTTCAATGCCATGGGCCGTTGGCGCGACAACGATCTCGACGAGCCAGTCGATGCTGCTGGCGAGTTAATCACCGGCGAGCATTTCAGCGACATTCGCGAACTGAAGAAGATTCTGGTCACGGGCCATCGCCTCGAATTCTATCGAACGTTGACGGAGAAGCTGCTAACTTTTGCCTTGGGCCGCGGTGTCACGTATTTGGACACCGACACGGTTGATACCATAGTAGAAAAGCTCGAACAGAGCGGCGGCCGGTTCTCCGAATTGTTGTTCGGTATTATCGAATCGGTTCCGTTTCAGAAATCAAGAACAGTTGGCAAACCAAACGGACGGTGAACCACGAAGTGCCCAGCCATGCCTGCTCGCTGCTCGGTTGGCAACACCTACAGACTTTACTCAGCAATCACCTTTCCAGCCGCACTATAGCGGTCGATCCTCGACTTGACTCTTGGAGGTGCATAATGACCAGCCGCCCACTGCGAAAAGCTGATGGAATTGCCAAACACCACAGCAACTTCAATCGGCGAACATTTCTTCATGGTGTTGGCGCTTGTCTGGCTCTTCCCGCGTTTGAATCGATCGTTGTGCCGTCGGCTGACGCTGCGACGCTGACGACCAACGGGTATGCCGTCACAGCCACAGGTGCTCCGCTACGGATGGCGTTTCTCTATATTCCCAACGGCGTCATCCAGGATGCTTGGTGGCCATCTGGCGGAAGAGTCGATTTTGAGTTCAACGAGACCATGAAACCGCTGGAATCGCTGAAGCAGTACGTTCAGGTCTTGGGAGGACTCGATCACCTCAACGCTACCGCTGGGCCCGATGGCGCCGGTGACCACGCCCGCGCGAACGGCACGTTTCTTACGGGAGTGCGCGTGCGCAAGACGGCCGGTGCCGATATTCACGCCGGCGTCTCGATCGACCAGGTGGCCGCCGGGCAAGCCGGACATCTGACGCGGTTCTCGTCGCTGGAACTATCGTGCGAGCCGGCCCGACGCTCCGGCAATTGTGACAACGGCTATTCTTGCGCCTACCAATTCAATCTGGCTTGGCGCTCGCCGACGACGCCGCTCGCACCCGAAGTCAATCCGCGACTGGTGTTCGAGCGGCTGTTTGGCGGCGGCTCGCACGAGCAACGAACGCAGAATTTCAAATTGCGCCAGCAGCAAGCTCGATCGATTCTCGATTTTGTGATGACTGACGCCGTGAAATTGCAAGCCAAGCTTTCCGGCCGCGACCGCGACAAGCTCGATGAATATCTGACCAGCGTCCGCGAGATTGAAAAACGACTCGAGCGAATGGAAAAGTTAGGCGTGCCTCAGAATCCGGGCGTCGAATTGCCGACGGCCAATCCAGCCGACTTCAAGCAGCACATGCGATTGATGTTCAGCATGATCGCGCTGGCGTTCGAGACCGATTCGACACGGATCGCGACGCTATTGCTGGCGCATGACGGCAGCAATCGCAGTTTCAAGGAAATCGGCGTCAGCGAAGGGCATCACGAACTGTCGCACCATCAAGGCAATCGCGAAAAGATCGACAAGATTGCCAAGATCGACGCCTTCTACATGGAACAGTTTGCCTGGTTTTTGAGCAAGCTCCAGCAGTCGAAGGATATCGACGGCCAATCGATCCTGCACAATTCGATGATCGTCTACGGCGGCGGCAATGCCGACGGCAACCGCCACAGCCACGACAATTTGCCGGTGATCCTCGCCGGTGCCGGTGGCGGCTCGCTCACTCCGGGCCGCTTCATCCGCCATGGCGGCCGACCGATGTCGAACTTATACCTGAGCATGATCGATCGGATGGGCGTCGAAGGCATCGAGCGCTTCGGCGATTCGACCGGCCGCTTGACTGACATTTAGCGCGCCACTCGCTTCCACGCTGAGCGTGGGAATGCGGCAGGTGGACTATTTCACATCTGTCCAGACCCCGCTCTTCGCGCTGGCTAGCACGGCATCGCAAATCTTCTGCGTTTCTAGCGCCTCACGGAACGTCGGGCTGCACGGCTTGTTGTTGGACAGCGCTTCGAGAAAGTCGGCGACTTGATGCACAAACGAGTGTTCGTAGCCAATCTGCAATCCTGGCACCCACCAATGACTCATATATGGATGGTCGCCGTCAGTGATATGAATGCTCCGCCACCCACGCAGCGGCCCCTCGTCGCGATGGTCGAACCACTGCAGGCGGTGCAAGTCGTGCAGATCCCACTTGATCGAAGCATGCTCGCCATTGATCTCAAACGTGTACAGCGCCTTGTGCCCGCGGGCGTACCGTGTCGATTCGAACAGTCCGAGTGAACTGTTTTTGAAGTGGCATAGGAACGCGCAGGCATCATCGATTCCCACCGACTCGACCTTGCCCGTGAGATTGTGCTTCCGCTCCTTGATGAACGTCTCGGTCATCGCACTGACATCCGCCACGCCGCCGTTGAGCCAAATCGCGGTGTCGATGCAGTGTTCGAGCAGGTCGCCCGTCACACCGCTGCCGGCCGCGGCTGCATCGAGCCGCCACAAGCCCTGACCACCTTGCGGCAAATCGGCCGAGATCGTCCAGTCCTGCAGAAAGTTCGCCCGATAGTGAAAGATCCGCCCGAGTTTGCCAGCATCGATGAGCTGCTTCGCAAAGGTCACGGCCGGAATGCGACGGTAGTTGTACCAAACGGTGTTCGCCACGCCGGCCTTTTCGACCGCCTGGCACATCTCCTCCCCTTCGGCCGAGTTCATCGCCAGGGGCTTTTCGCAGAGGATCATCTTCCCGGCTTGTGCGGCGGCAATCGCAATCTCTTTGTGCAAATAGTTCGGCGTGCAGATATCGACCGCGTCGATATCGTTCCGCGCCAACAACTTCCGCCAATCGGTCTCGATCGATTCGTAGCCCCAGGTGTCGGCAAACGCCTTCGCCTTTTCAGCATCGCGAGCACAAACGGCCTTCAGCACCGGCCGATATTCGAGGTCAAAAAAGTTGCTTACTCTGCGATAAGCATTCGAATGAGCCCGGCCCATAAAGCCGTAGCCGATCATGCCGATGCTCAACGGCTTTGACATAAATATGTCCTCACAACATTAAAAGCAAATAGAACAGATCATTCCGGCAATGGCGGAGTCAAAAAGAATACCGCCGCCGCCACCAAGCACAAACTCATCAACAAAAAGTCCGAGCAAAGTATTTCCGAAACCCTGCGGCCGACCACAACTCGAATAATCGCCGCAACCGGAATCGCAATCGCAAATAGGAACGGCTCACCGAGGTTTGAAAGGCTTTTTTTCCGACTGCAAAGTTTGAAAACATCAGCGCAGCCCAAACAGCAAAAGGAATGATGAACGCAGACAACCCCCATAACCTCCAATGTACTCTCTGGCGACCATACCAGACGACGGGTGCTGTAAGCGCTCCAGCAATCGCTGCATACACAATCCAAATCCAAATCAAGCTGAAGTATTCCATGCCATCCGCCCAATCACACTTCTAATTACCAGCCGATTGCCTCGCGAACCTTGATCATCACTTCCAAAATCTTGTCCCAAGTTTCCTGCGTTTCCAGCATCGCATTCGGGAACATGCAGCCGTCCCAGCAGATGTGCTTGATGCCTCGCTTGTCGGCGTCTTTCAGCCAGTAGCCGGAGCATTTCACGATGTCGAGCTTCCCATTCGGATCATCCGCGGGGCAATGCCGGCCGGTTTTGTCGTGGCTGCCGGTGCCGTGAACGCTGCCGTCGTTTTGGGCCACGTGGAAGTCGATCGTCCACGGCCTCAGGGCGCTCGTCATCTTTTCGTAAGCCGCCGCGAACTCGGCGTCGGTGTAACCAGCTTTGAGCAGTGCGTGCTCGGGGGCGTTGTAACCGAGCAAGTAAAGATAGGTGTGAGCCAAGTCGGCCTGAAAGCCAACCGTGTCGGGCATGTCCACCGCTTCCAGCAAGTTAACCATGTCGCGCCACGAGTGCATTCCTGCCCAGCAGATTTCTCCTTCGGCCGCGAGCCGCTCGCCGTAGTTCTTGGCAACTTTCGCTGCCGCCTGGAATGTCTCGGCGATTTTCTTCGTATTCCCGTGTGGATCCTTCGTCCAATTTGTCGGCCCGTCGGCCGAGTCGATCCGAATTACTCCATACTTCCGCACGCCATGTTTGTTGAGCACCTGGGCAATTCGGCAAGCCTTTTCGACCGCCAGCACAAACTTCTTGCGAGCCGCTTCGTCTCCCATGGCCGAGTCGCCGACCGTCCCTGGCCAAACCGGCGCAACAAGCGAACCGACGGCCAGACCCTTCGCGGCGATCTTGTCGGCCATCGCGCGAATCGCATCATGGCTTGCGTCCGGATCGGTGTGGGGATGGAACAGAAACAGATCGACCCCCTCGAACTTCTGCCCGTTCACCGTAGCGGCCGACGTGAGTTCCAACATTCGATCCAGGCTGATCGGCGGATGGTCCGTATCGGGTTCCTTGCCAACCAACCCCGGCCACATGGCGTTATGAAGTTTTGGAAACGTGAGACCTGGCATGATTGCTATTCCGTGAATGAATTACCGCTTGCGATGATCGCCGACCTTCGGCAGTTCACGATGCACATCTGGCCCAAAGTATCGCAGCCCCACCAGCGCCTCGCTGCCGCTGTTCTCGACTTCAACGCCGCGGGCTGCCGCCTCGGAGGTGATAAACACCTCGTCTTCGGTTTCTTCGCCGAAGCGAATCATCGCCGGCGTTTGCAAGTTCAACTTGCCGATCCGGCCGCGGCCCTGCACGGTGATCCAGCCGCTGGCGCCGGGGTCTTGGATCGTACACTTCGCGCCTGGCTCGACCGTGAGTTCCTTCGCACTAAAGAGCTGCTCGCCGTCGATCGTGCCGTAGACGATCCACCGATCGACCCAGCCTTTCCCCTCGGCGGCGACGATCGGCTCGATGTAGTTGTGCTCTTTGAAGTGCGTATCGACGTTTTTCTCCCAGTCGAGTTGGCCGAGGATGAAGTCTAGATCTCGATGCTTTTCCGTGGGCATGTCCTTCACCAGCAGTGACCACGGCACAAAACGGCCTTCGACAATCGACTGGAACATGCCGAACACGTCGCTTCCCCACTGCGGCTCGTAGGTGCAAAGCGAACCGGGAGCGTGCAGCACGCCCGGCGGAATCAGCCAGCCTGTGCCGCGTTGCAAGCGATAGGCCCGCGACAAATCGACGATGCCGTTGTCACCTTGATTCCAATTTGCCAAGCATTTGCGAACGTCGGCCTTTGTCGTTCCCGGTTCCAAGCCCATGAAGGTATAAGCAAAGTTGTTGTCGCAGTTATTGTACTGCGGCGGAAAGTAATAGCTCTCTGGCTTGCCTTCTCGGCCGACTAGCTTTGCATCCTTTGCGCTCTGATGCATGTGATGCGGAATCGGCCCCATATTGTCGAAAAATTTCGAGTAGACTGGCCAGCGCTGATATTTGCTGTAGATCGTCTTGCCGACCAGGCGCGCGCCAGCTTCAGCCACGCCGTCTCGCAGCGTAAACCGCTCACCTTCAAAGGTGACATAACTCAACCCTTCGTCCGGAGCTCGTCCTTCGTTGGCCGCCTCAGTCGTGCTGGCGAACCAGCGCTCATCGATGCCGCCGCGATCTGCTCCGTAGGCATACCAATCGTCCGGATGTAACTTGATTCGCTTGCCTGGATGCAAGAAGCTGCGAGGCACCCATGTCGGCGTCAGCCGCAAGACCCCTTCACCGGCATTCATCGCCCGATCGAGTAGCTTTGAGATATTGTCTTTCGACGCAATTTTGGTTTGCTGAACGGCCACAAAAGCCCTCCTGAAAGAAAACCAACCGACGACGGCAGCGTCGCACGATAGAATGGTGAACGATGGATGAAAGAATCCCCCTGAAGTCTACTTGTTGTATTCGCCAATTCGCCGAGAAGCAAGCGGCTACTCTCGGCGAACGATGAGTGCTGCGCCGTCAAGCTGTGAGTGGGGCGGCCATTTCTCTGAAGGAATTCGCCAACCAAATAGCCAGATTGATCTACCACTGGTCGATCCAGCGGCCAGTCGGTTCTGGCTAACGACGATCTCGCGGCTCTGGATAAAAATCCGCCCCTACTCGCCGAGCGCAAACTGCTTGGCGCGGCTCAGAAAGCTCGGCCGCTTGATGGGGTGGCCGACGCGGCTTTTCGCGGATGGCTGCAAGGCCGGCCAGCCAATGTCGGGCAGCGCGGCCAATGACTTTTTCAATTCGCCCACTTGCTGCCGATGCACCATGAGCAAGTTCGACCCTGGCGCACGGGCATGTATCCCAAGCTGGCCCACGGAACGGACGGCTTCAGGAGCGCCGGCCTGCACAATGCTCGTCTCCGCCTGAGGATCGAACCGCCACAGCTTTCCGCCCCGCTTGGATTGACTCAATCTTGCCGCTTCGGCAATTCCCTTCCGCAATCGCCATAGCCCAACGACATCGTCCACCTTCAGTTCCCCGCCACTGTGGATCATTAGAAATTCGCCGCGAGTTTCGGGGGCTTTTGCCGCGACCGTGGTTGCCCAGCCGAGAGACCGTGCGAAGCGGTTGACGCGAATTTGCGGATAATCACGGGCCAGCTCGTATGCGACCTCGCAAGTTGCGTCGGTCGAGCCGTCATCGACGATTAGCACTTCGAAGCGATGAGTGAGATCGGGTAAGATCTCGACCACACGTTGCACATTGAACTGCAATGTGGCCTGCGAATTGTGGACCGGCAACAATAGACTCAACGAGGAATTCACACTTGTCTCTCCAGGGTGTATCGATATTGCGCAGCGCGATGAAGGTTTGGCCGAGAACGGCCGACTTTGAAATCGGCCGCAGACTTGCAACCTCATTAGCGACCGGCCCGATGTCGCAATTAAAGAGAAGGTACGGAGCAATGCGGTGGTTCTTCAGCTATCAGGAAAACGGAATGCGCCGCCCTTCTGGAATGGCGGCGCAATGATGGCGCTGGCTTATTGAATTTCCGCGATTTGGTCCGATCTTTCAAAAACCTGCCACCGATCCGCGGGCAAGTCGGCGAACGCTGCTTTGTATCGTTCGCCGTCCGCCCGATCCGCCGTGACACTGCGAATGAGGATCCGTTCGAGCTGCCGCGGATGCTTGCGGGCAATCGCTCCATAAATCTCTGGGTCGCGCTCTCCGGAATCGCCCACCAACACAAACGTTCGTTTCGGAAAATCCGCCAAAATCCGTTCGATAATCGCCGGCTTGTAGTGCTCTGCCGATTTCAGCAGGTCAAATGCCGTCGAGTCTTTCCAGCGGAACAACTTCATGTCCCAAGTGCCGGCTGGAAAGAATTTCGACCCACAAAAAGAGCGAAGTGGCTCATAGAGTTGCCAGGGGCTGGCGGTCACATAATGGAATGCCGCGCCGTCGTCTGCCCACCGGCGATACACTTCCGCCATGCCTGGCACTGGCTCGAATGGCTTG
This sequence comes from Pirellulales bacterium, assembly GCA_020851115.1. Taxonomy (GTDB): domain Bacteria; phylum Planctomycetota; class Planctomycetia; order Pirellulales; family JADZDJ01; genus JADZDJ01. Next base: position 27,124 of record JADZDJ010000074.1, on the reverse strand, counting down.
AAAAGCGTGTTCTCAATCAATTTCTTGCCCTTGCCGACTCCGGTGATTTTGATCGTATCGTCAATGTCGGAAATGACTGAAACGCCGGTTGGTGGGATCAAGATCACTTCCCCTTTGAAGTGCCGCGTGTCCCCGAACGGCATCACGGCTTCAAAAACCAGTTGGGCGAATGGTCCCTTCGTCGACAGTCGCGACGCAGTACCGTGGGATCGAAGACGGTCAACTTCAGGTGCGGGAAGCGTAACGCTTGTTTCGAAGTGCCCATTCTCATTGGATACTCCTGTCACAAGCTGGCGTTCGCCGATCTGGATGCTGATTTTCTTGCCGCGCTCATTGTCGACGAGAAACGGCGCCATTCGAGAGCGGAAGATCTCGGATGCGGTTGCGTCCTCATCCACGCCGAATACCTGCTCCAATCCTGTCAGCAATGCACGGCGTTTCAGCGATTCGGTTTCCGCCTCAAAAATCCACCCGTGTACGCGAAACTGCCATTTTGTGCCGTCAGCCGACTGCGTGGCATAGGTCGGGAAGAAACACACGGTTTCGTCCTTGGCAATCGGCGATTTGTTCTCGACCATCTGGCACATGATCGCAATGGTGAGCAGCCAGGACATCGCTTGCCTTTCAATCCCGAAAACAGCCTCCGATGAATATCCGCGGAAGCATCCTTGACTCTATCGGGCTGTCATCGACGGAGCGGTGCGGCGCAGAACGTTGGAAATCAGTCGAATGGCATCGTCAACTTCACTGGTCGAAGTCGTCGCCCCAACGCTGAATCGCAAGCTGCTGGCCGCGATTTCGCGTGGAAGGTCCATTGACAACAGCGTCGGCGACGGCTCGCTCGATCCGCTGGCGCAAGCGCTGCCGGTCGAACAGCAAACACCGGCCAGATCGAGGGCCATCATCAAGGATTGTCGATCGCGGCCAGGAAACGCGACGTTCGATGTGTGCGGCAAGCGCGAGGCAGCCTGTCCGTTAATCACGGCTGCCGGAAAAACTTCCTTCATCGCTGACTCGAACCGATCGCGAAGCTCAATCAAATGTTGTGTTCGATCGCGCTGGTCGCGGTTCCATGCTTTGAGCGCGGTGAGGAAGCCAATGGCGGGAGCGACTGCCTCAGTTCCAGGCCGCAAACCGAACTGTTGTGGGGCTCCGCGCAACAGGGGGTGAACCGAAACGTCGTGCCGAACGACCAGAGCGCCGATGCCGCGCGGACCGTGAAATTTGTGTGGCGCCACCGACATTGCTGCAACTCCCAGTTCGCAAAAGCTGACTGGAATCTTGCCGATGGCCTGCGCCGCATCGGTGTGAACCGGAACGCCCGCGGCACGTGCTCGCTTGGCGATTTCGACGACGGGTTGAATCACTCCCGTTTCGTTATTGGCGAGCATGACGCTCACCAGCCGCGGAGGTCCGAGCGCAGAATCGGTCGCAAGGAGCCTGTCGAAATGCGTAAGATCGACAATGCCCTCGCCCGTGACTGCGATGCGATCGATCTGCCAGTCAAGGTTGGCCAATAGCTCGGCAGCTCCGCTGACACTCTGGTGTTCGATCGCAGAGATGATGATTCGACCGCGAGCGGTCCGAGATGCCGCCGAATTTAAGGCACCGGTCAAGCCGAGTAGCGCAAGGTTGTTCGCCTCGGTGCCGCCGCTGGTAAAGATTAATCGATCGGCTGTATGAGGCCGAGTGATGTCGGCGCCCAAGTACGCTGCAATCTCTTCGCGAGCGTCTTCCAGCGCGCGGTGCGCCCGGCGGCCGGCCGAGTGCGCGCTGGCAGGGTTGGCGTAGCCAATAGCATCGGTCGCAGCCATTGCCGCGGCGACTTCCGGCAGCAGTGGCGTCGTGGAATTGTTGTCGAGATAGATCGGCATCATATCGCGATTATAGAGTAGGCGGCCAGCCGCAGGCAGCGGGCGGTCCGGACGCGAATCCATAACACGCGTCGTCTGTTGCAAAACCGTTTGCTCGCTTATCATGGCCCTATGACCAATTTCGGCGAAAGACTTGCGGCAGCGGTGCGAGCAAAGAAGACTCCTGTCCTCGTGGGCCTAGACCCGCGGTGGGAGGCGCTGCCGGAAGCAATACGCAATCAAGCTGGCGCGGAAGATTCCGTCGCCAAAGCGGAAGCATACACAATGTTCTGCCGCAGCGTGATCGATGTGGTCGCGCCGCTTGTTCCGGCCGTCAAGCCGCAGGTGGCGTTTTTTGAGGAGCTTGGTCCGCCGGGAATGCAGGCCCTTGCTGATGTAGTGGGTTACGCACGCAGCCGTGGCTTGCTCGTGATCGTCGATGCGAAGCGAAACGACATTGGCTCGACGGCCGAAGCGTATGCGGCGGCATATTTTGGCGAAGGCTCGACGACCCCCTGGCCGGCCGATGCGCTGACCATCAGCCCGTATTTGGGAAGCGACAGCTTGGAGCCATTCGTCTCGGCCTCCCAGCAATGTGGCGGCGGAGTGTTCGTGTTGGTAAAAACATCGAACCCCGGCAGCGGTCAGTTTCAAGACCTGATTTGCGAGGGCCGCCCATTATATCAGCACGTCGCCCAATATATCGAGAAGCTAGCAGTGGCAGAGGTTGGTCCGAGCGGCTATGGCTGCGTCGGCGCGGTCGTAGGGGCCACGTATCCAGATCAACTTGTCGAGCTCCGCGCCGCGATGCCGCACGCGTGGTTGCTGATCCCCGGCTTTGGCAGTCAAGGTGGCACGGCAAAAGGCGTGGCCGGCGGGTTCGACTGCGATGGGCTTGGAGCGATGATCAACAATTCCCGCGGAATTATCTTTGCACACCAGCGAGCGGAATACGCCTCGTTCGGTCAAGCACGCTGGCAAGATGCGGTAGAAGCCGCCACGAAAAAGATGATTGCCGCACTGCGAGCGGAAACGTCGGCGGGAAAATTATCGAAGTAAAGCATTACAGGCAGTGTGATGTATTAAAATCGGATCGACAGCTCCCACACTGCATTCGAGTCTTGCAATTGGCGGCGAACTTTCCAGTCCTTGATGCAACTCCAAGGATAGGCGCGTGTCTCGAAGAAACTCGCCAATCGGAAGCTACTCCGGCGTCACCGTAATAAGTTCTTCGGCGACAGCTTCAAGTTGCTCACTGCCGATCGAGTGCCGCTCTTCGGCATAGTTGACGAGCAAGGCCAGATCGCACAGTCGGTTGATTTGGCGGGGTCGGCCGTGCGAAAGCTGGTGAAGGGTTTCCATGGCGTCTGGCTCGAAGATGGTCGTTTTTGCGCCGGCCGCTTGCAGGCGGAAGTTCACGTAGGCGGCCGTTTCATCGACACTGAAGGGTTTGAGCAAGCATTTTACGCCAATCCGCTCTTCAAATGCAGGCATGCGTTCAAATTGCACTAGCAAATCCGGCTGGCCCACCAGCAACAGCGTCATTACCGCCGATGCATCGGGGGAGAAATTGAGCAACAGCCGCAGTGCTTCCCAAGTACGAGTATCGTCAATCAGGTGTGCTTCATCGATGGCCAACAAGGCGTGTTTACCGTCGCTCGCGCATTGCGTGATGAAGTTTTGCAGGCGGCGAACGGTTTGCTCGATCGGCGGCGCTGTGCCTGTGTTCTCATGATCGAGAGGCGCGGCTATTTCGTCGGCAAGGTATGCCAGCAGTGATTCGGCCGGCATTTGCGGAAACACAATATGCACAAGCGGCTGGCATTTTTCGCGTAAATGCTGTCGCAATTGCCCAACGAGCAGCGATTTGCCACTGCCGGAAGCGCCGCACAATAACGCGGCCCCTTGATGATTCTCGATCGCATAACGCAGTTTCAACATCGCCCCCTGATGGCTTTCGCCGGGGTAATAGAACTGCGGGTCCGAGGTATTCTCGAACGGGCGCCGATCGAGTTGCCAGTAAGTTTCGTACATTGTCAGTCGTCAGGGGCCAGTTGTCGGGGGCTTCGAAAGGCTAGGGTCACATCCCAATGGACGGCCGACAATTGAGGTCCGTCGCTATTTGACATCGACCGCTGTTTGTTGGCCGAACATTTCCGCAATCCCGAGCTGCCTCACTCCGGCTTCGGCGAGTTGCAAACAGGCAGTGGCCAGACGGCTGGCATCGTTTTTACGAACGTCGTTGGCCAAAATCACGCCCTGCACGCTGGCCGTGGGGTCGAGCAGCCAGTCGGCCGTGTCCCCTTCACCAAGTGGGCCGGCATCGACCAAGACCACGTCAAAATGTTCTGCCAACTCGGCCAGCACGGCGGCAATGCCATACACTGGCCGCCGCAACGGCTCGGCATAATGAGCTGCCGCCAGCGGCACAATGGAGAGATGATCGGACGCGACATCAATCATTGTTTCCCAAATGGTTTGGTCACCCTGAAGTACAGCTTCCCAACCGGCCTCGGCGTTGATTCCCAAATTACCGGCCACACCTGGAGACGCGAAATCGGCGTCCACAATCGCTACTCGAATCCGCGACTGAGCCAATTGCTTAGCCAAGCAAAGCGTGAGCGTTGTGCGTCCTTCATTGCGACCCAAACCGCTGATGGCCAAGACTTTACGCCCCTCGGCGGCTTCCTGCCGCATATCGTCGGCAAGCTTTGAGAATTGCATGCCGCATTCGGCGAGAAGTTGTTGGCAAACCTTCGGCCAGCGAACCGCGTCGATTTCGAACGCCGAAATGGCAGGACAGAATTCCACGTCATTGAAACCACGATTCGTATATGACGACAACGGGGCTTTTGGCAAACTGCCGAAGGCGATATCCACTCGCGACTGGGTGTCATTGGAGATCGCTTCGTCCGTCAAAGTCATCTGGCTGAAATCAGCGGGAGATTGCAATTTCGCGGCAGTGAGTACCGCATCGCTCGAATCTGTGTTACGGCGTAAAAAGTGCGGAACCGGAATGGCTGAACTTAAGCCGACATCAATGCTCGACGAGTGAAGCATCCAAATCGGTTCGTTTACGGAACGGTCATGAATAGGCTCCGTCGCCTGTACCACCGGCGCGGCCGACACTCGAGTTGATCGAATCGGCTCGCGATATGCGCGTATGAATGCTTGATCGATGGAACTCATTGGAATCAGCGTAAAGTGGTATGCACATTTCCGGTAAATCGGGCCGCCGCGCTGGCTTCGTCGTTCTCGGAAGCGTGGGTCTGGTTCACAGGCACAGTGGACATTGGAGGCTGCCCAAGCGTCGGACCATCAATGACCTGAAATGCTCCGGCCGGTGCATCGCTGGCGGAATTGACGCTGCCGGCCGATGAACTTGGCGGCCAGTCGGTGCCATTGGAAATCGATGCTGGTTCGTTGATTCCAGAGCGCCGGTTTAGTCCCGACAGTTGCGGCGCGATCGACCGATCGGGTATTGCGGAAGACAACGGAGCAGAAGAAGCGTTACCACGGCGCGACTTTTTCGAGCCGTCGGCGTCTTCTGGCCGGCGTGCAACGCGATCGTCGCTCGGCGTTGCGATTGCGGCAGCGGAACCGACTGGAGCGTGTTCCGACGGTGCATTGAACTGCTGCTGTGCCGCATTTATCAGGGGTGCCTTGCGGCGTTTGGAATGCGGCGTATCGCTCGAGCGAAGTAAAGTTACAACTACGATTGTCGTCGAAACGACGGCGACCGCCCAAATCAGCGGTTGCCGCGACAATTTCGCGAGCTTACCTTGAGGTGGTACCGACCAAGCCGGCGCGGCCGAGTGCGGAGCGGGCGCGGTTGCATGTGGGGCGTCAACGCGAACGTACGACGGCCGATGGCTGGCGGGCGACGCGATGTGCGCCGCCGGCAGAGGGATTTCTCGAGTATCAGGCAAACTCGCAAGTGGAGAAGCGGCCGCGGTAGTAACTTCTGTGGTTAGATTGGCCGCGACGAACTTGGGTTTGCGCTCGGTTCTAGCTTGCAGCCACGGCACTCGAATTAGAATGCGAGTTCGCCGATCTTCGAGCGGCACAGCGGCGCCTCCGCCATGATGGCAGGCCGATCGGCGGCGAGATCTCGGTTGGATGGCGGATGGTTCGATTTCCATGCGGGCAATCTGCTTGCAGGTGACGTTCCGAGCCAATCGACGCCTCTGTTGCGCCGGTCGGTACGAGCGCAACACGGCGGATGCAATCTGATTATCGGATTCGATTGCAATGACCTTGAGTAATAGCGCGGTCGCGAAAACTCTTTGGCTTAGGTAAATTGGGACCGACGGCATGTGAGTGGCTTTCCGGCGAACATTGCGCTAAAATTGAGGATTCGTAACTCGGCCAGGCTAGCAACGCTGGCATTTCCACCCTGATTTACACGCTCGCCGGAATGACTACTGCAGCCACCCCACCGGTCACTCGCATCGCTCTCGAACCATTACTCGATCAGCGTATTTTGGTGCTCGACGGCGCCATGGGTACGATGGTCCATGCGCTACAGTTCACCGAGGCCGATTTTCGCGGCGAGCAGTTTGCGGACCATCCTAAAGATTTGCGGAACCTAATCGATGTACTCTGCTTGTCGCAGCCTGAGGCGATCGAGACCATCCATCGCCAGTATTTGGCGGCTGGGGCGGATATCATCGAGACGAACACTTTCGGCGCGACCGGCGTGGCTCTCGACGATTTTGGCCTGTCGAGCCATGTCCGCGAGATCAATTTGGCTGGCGTGGCGCTCGCTCGCCGCGCGGCCGATGAGTTCACGGCACGTGATCCAGAGAAGCCGAGGTTGGTGGCCGGCTCAATCGGCCCCACAAACAAGCAGCTTTCCATCGCCGGCAACGTTGAAGATCCTGGATATCGCAGTGCCACGTTCGATCAGATGGTCGAAACGTATTACGAGCAAGTCGATGCGCTCGTCGAAGGGGGCGTCGACCTGCTGTTGGCTGAAACAGCCTTCGATACGCTCGTGCTGAAGGCCTGTTTGTTTGCCATCGAAAAGTATTTCGACGATCATCAAGTGCGGTTGCCGATGATGGCTTCGTTCACCGTGTTCAAAGACGGCCGCACGCTTTCCGCGCAAACCGTTGAAGCCTGCTGGAATTCGCTCGCACACGCCGATCTGCTCAGCATTGGGCTAAATTGTGCGCTAGGGCCCGTTCAACTTCGGCCATATTTGGAAGAATTGTCGAGGATTGCGCCGATTTATGTGAGCTGTCATCCGAACGCCGGTCTTCCAAACGCGCTGGGCGGATTTGATGAAACGCCCGAGTCGATGTCGAAACTGCTCGGTGAATTTGCCCGCGACGGCTGGGTGAACATCATTGGCGGCTGCTGCGGCACGACGCCGGACCATATTCGTGCCATTGCCGCGGCGGTCAACCAAGTTCGTCCGCGACGGCTGCCAAAGATTGAAACGCTGACGCGGCTCAGCGGCATCGAATCGCTGACGATTCGGCCGGAGTCGAACTTTATCATGGTCGGCGAGCGAACGAATGTCACCGGCTCGAAGAAGTTCGCGCGACTTGTCAAAGAGGGAAAATTCGATGAAGCCCTGAGCGTCGCCCGACAGCAAGTTGAAAACGGCGCCAACGTGCTCGATGTAAACTTCGACGAAGCGCTGCTCGATGGCGAGGCCGTGATGACGAAGTTTCTGAATCTGCTTGCCGCCGAGCCGGAGATCGCCCGCGTGCCGATCATGGTCGATAGCTCGAAGTGGTCGGTGATCGAGGCGGGGTTGAAGTGCATTCAGGGCAAAGCGATCGTCAATTCCATTAGTCTCAAGGAAGGGGAAGAAAAGTTTCTGGAGCAGGCAAAGCTGGCCCGCCGCTACGGAGCCGCGGTCGTTGTCATGGCGTTTGACGAAACCGGCCAAGCGACCGAGGTCGATCACAAGGTGTCGATTTGCCGCCGGGCGTATCACTTGCTGACTACGGAGATTGGCTTCCCGCCGACCGACATTATTTTTGATCCGAACATTCTCACGGTCGGCACCGGCATCGAAGAGCACAATCGCTATGCGGTGAACTTTATCGAAGCAACCCGGCAAATCAAGCGCGAAATGCCGCTGTGCAAGGTCTCGGGCGGAGTGAGCAACGTTTCGTTTTCGTTCCGCGGCAACGACGTGGTGCGCGAAGCGATTCACGCGGCGTTTTTGTACCATGCGATCCGCGCCGGCATGGATATGGGGATCGTCAACGCGGGACAACTCGCCGTCTACGAAGAGATTCCCAAGGATTTACTCCAGCGCGTTGAGGATGTACTGCTCGATCGCCGCTCCGATGCGACCGAGCGATTGATTCAATTTGCCGAAACGGTCAGGAAGAAATCGGCGGAAGAGTCGGCGGCTGATGTCGCGTGGCGCAATGCACCGGTCGATGCGCGGCTGTCGCATTCGCTGGTCAAGGGGATCGTCGATTTCATCGAGACCGACGTCGAAGAAGCCCGCGGCAAATACGCGACTTCGCTCGAAATCATCGAAGGGCCGCTCATGGCCGGCATGCAAGTCGTCGGCGACCTGTTCGGCGCTGGCAAAATGTTTCTGCCCCAGGTCGTAAAAAGCGCCCGCGTGATGAAGAAAGCGGTTGCGTATCTGCTCCCGTTCATGGAAGCCGAGAACGCGGCCGCCGGACTGGGCGATAAGCCGCGCGGCAAAGTGCTGTTGGCTACCGTGAAAGGAGACGTTCACGACATCGGCAAGAATATCGTCGGCGTCGTGCTGGGCTGCAACAACTATCAGGTGATCGACTTGGGCGTGATGGTTCCGTGCGAAAAGATTTTGGATACCGCTCGCGCCGAAGAGGTCGATATGATCGGCCTCAGCGGGCTGATTACGCCGAGTCTGGACGAGATGGCCCACGTCGCCCGTGAAATGGAACGACAGAAGATCGACTTGCCGCTATTGATCGGCGGAGCGACGACGAGCGCCAAGCACACGGCGGTGAAAATCGCGCCGCAGTATTCTCAGCCGACGATTCACGTGCTCGACGCTTCGCGAGCCGCCGGTGTGGTGGAAAAACTGCTCAATCCCGAGCGCCGCGACCAGCTCATTCAGCGGAACATCGCCGAGCAACGGCAACTCGTCGCGTCGTACCACTTGCGGCAACAGATTAAACTGGTGCCCTACGAACAGGCTCAACAGCAGCGCTTCACCACCGATTGGCAGAATGTGCGAATCGATACGCCTTCGTTCATCGGCCGCCGCGCGATCGAAAACTTGCCGCTGGAAAAGCTGATTCCCTTCATCGACTGGTCGCCGTTCTTCCTCACCTGGGAACTCAAAGGCAAATATCCACGAATTTTCGACGACCCCAACGTTGGTTCGGAAGCAAAGAAACTCTATCACGATGCGCGGCAATTGCTCGACGACATCGTGGCCAAGCGACAGCTTGTGGCCAGTGGCGCCTACGGCTTCTGGCCGGCCGCCGCGATCGGCGACGATGTGGCGCTGTACCCCGATGAATCGCGCCAGCAAGAACTTACACGGTTCCACTTTCTACGGCAGCAATGGGAACGCCAAGGTCAAAGCACATTCTATTCTCTTGCCGATTTTGTTGCCCCGTTCGACAGCGGCCGCCGCGACTATCTCGGCGCATTTGCCATCACGGCTGGTATCGGCTGCGAGGAACTTGCTAAGCAATACGACGCCCACCACGACGATTACAACTCGATCATGGCGAAGTCCCTGGCCGATCGATTGGCCGAAGCGTTCGCCGAATACCTGCATAAGCAAGTGCGCAGCGAATGGGGGTTTGGTAGTGATGAACGCCTCTCCCACGACGATCTAATCGCGGAAAAATACCGCGGCATTCGCCCGGCGTCGGGCTATCCGGCCTGCCCCGATCACACGGAAAAACGCATTTTGTTCGACTTGCTGAATGCCGAAACAGTCGCCGGCGTCACGCTCACCGAGAGCTACGCGATGATTCCTGCAGCCAGTGTCAGCGGTCTCTATTTTGCTCATCCCGATAGTCGATATTTCGCCGTCGATCGAATCACGCGCGATCAAGCCGAAGATTATGCCCGGCGCAAGAATGTGCCGCTAGCGGAAGTGGAACGTTGGTTGTCGTCGAATTTAGGGTATGATCCCGCGTGAATTCGTGAGTATCGCAAAGTGGCAGACAAACAGTTTCAGCCCAAGCTCGTCAGCCAATTCTTACCACGACACCTTCCACAACCTTGCCGCCGTGCGATCCGAGACGAGATGATTTTGTCGGACAAGTTCCGCCGCCAATTTCGCAGTGCTCTGGCAGGTCCAACGCAACGGCGATTCCGGATCGCCGCGCGTCGCCGGTTCGATCAACGCCTCCAAGGCTTTCAGCAAGTCAGGATCGGTTCGCTGAGCGGCCTTCGTCCGCCGCCTGGGCGACGTACTCGCCTCCCGGCAAGCGCTCGTTGCTTTGCCGGAAGCTTCGGTTCCCGCAGGCCGGCCATGGACGTCGGACGCGACAAGCCTGCGGCCCGAGCCATCTTTCCACGGCGAGCGTGCGATATTTGCGACGAATCCGTGCCTCGATTTTCGCAACCTGCATACCAACTTCATCGCAGATTGCCGACAAACCATCAACAACCAGTTGTGAATGTTATTGTTTCGCGGGCCTTTATATTCTCGGCAACAGCGCCAAAACGGAATCGCTGGGGCGCGGAATAATGTGTGCGGCGATCAGTTTGCCTAGGCTGCCGACTTTTTCTTTGCCTGCATCGATGGCAGCGCTCACGGCCGAAACTTCGCCGCGAACCAGTACGGTGATGTAACCTCCACCGAGCTTTTCTTTGCCGACCACTTCAACGTGGGCGGCTTTGCAGGCCGTGTCGATCGCTTCGAGTACGGCGGTGAATCCCTGCGTTTCGATCATTCCCAAGGCATAGGGTTGTGGCTCTGGCATCTCGCGGTTCTCCTCGGATGTTGCTGCAAAGGTTTCGCCGCTGGGGAAAAATACGACCGGCGCATCGAGCAGCGGCGAATGCTCGCGTGGGCTGTGAATGGCTTTCTGCGTCTGGGGATCGGGGCGATCGATCATTGCCCAGACAAACGCGGCATGCATGCGCTCGCAAACCGTACGGGCTGCGACAACCGATGCGCGAAGCGGGGCTGCCGGGGCCGACCATTTCAAGACGACACCGCCAAAATCGTTCAGTTCCATCTGCAAAATGCGAATCGAGGCGGCTTTTTCTGCCGCATCGAGCGCGCACAGCGCCGGCGTAAGCCCGTGAATTTCCAGGATGCCGATGCCGTCGGTCATAGGGATAAAGTCAATATGTAAATTGCGAAATGCAATAGGAAGTGGTATCCATCAACACGTTTTGTGTTTTGCATTGATCCACAGGCATTCTCCTCACAGCACGCCTTGTTCACGCAATTCATAAATCACTCGCTCGGTGATCTGCGCCACGCGGTCGCGCTCGAGGCTGCCGCTGCGCGGAGCGCAGCCTTCGCCCGGTTCGTCTACCACGCGAAAATCGGCCATGATGCAGTGTAACACTCGCTGCAGCGCTGCCCGGTCGACTTGCTGCGATTCGCTCTGCGGCTGCCTTCCGCGGCCCAGATCGAAGCCGCGCAACTCCACTGCGGCACGAAAGCCTTCGGGAAAATCGGCTGAAAACAACATCGCGTCAAACAATTCGATCAGCCGCAATTGCAACTGGCGCGCTTCGTCGAGCCGCTTTGATTTTACCAGTTCGAATAGCTCGCGGGTGACTTCAGGAATTACGCCGCTGGTGGCATTGGTGCCGCCGTGGCAACCCATGACGAGCATCGGAACCAGTGCTGCCTCCCAGCCGGTGAGAAACACGAAGTCCGGGCGAATCGGCTGCACGGCCGCCATCATTCGCAGCATGTGGGCCATGTCGCCGGACGAATCTTTGATGCCGATGATCCGGGGAAATTCGGCTAGCCGGCGAATCGTGGGCACGTCGATCGGACTAGCGAACATCGGAATGTTGTAAAGCGTCACATCGATGGGCGTGTGCTTGGCGATCTCACGAAAGTAGGCGTACACCGACTCCGGGCTGAGTTTGTAATAGAACGGCGACACGATCGCCACCGCCGCAGCGCCGCAGGCGTGGTATGCTTCACATGCCGCGAGCGTTTCCTTCACGTTGGCTTCGGCTGCTCCGGCCAAAACGGGAACTCGGCCGCGGACTTGATCGCAAACGATTTGAATGATCCGCCGCCGCTCTTCCGGCGTGAATCGCGTGAATTCCCCGGTCGATCCATTGGGATACAATCCATGCACGCCGCGATCGATCAGCCAGTCGACGTATCGTCGCAATTCCGCTTCGTGAATGTCGCCAAATCGGTCGAGCGGAACGAGATTGGGGGTAAAGATGCCTTCGAGTTTAGCAGCCACGGTATAGCTCGTTGATCTGGATGCTGAATGCTGGATGCGGGCAGGCTAATAGGATTGTAGCACACGCTCGACGTCGTTGCCTTGCAATGCACATCGACCGTTGCCTTGCTAGGTCGGGTGCAGCCTTTGATTCCGCAAGGGTCAAGGGTGCTCGTGAACCGTCGCGTATCCCCATGCTCCGTCATGTTGATGACCGCAGTGTGTCATCCAATTTGGCTTGGTAAATCCTACCGATAGGAGATCGTCACACATCCAGCGGATGCGGAATTTTTGTCCATCAATGTGCATCAAACACATCGCCCACTAGACTCAGAAGCACCTCGGACCTTCGCCGCACAGACTGCGCCGATAAGCCCTCGGCGAACTCCGCCCGGAACAAATCCGGCATCAACCACCATCTGATGGAATGCAACTCTTTAGCGGCCGAGATTCACACCCTATAGGCTCTTTTCAAGAAGGCGTTCGCGGGAGTGATTCAATTCACGCCCGACTGCTGCTCGTCGGCGTGGCCCACACTTGGTGAAGGTTGAACAATTTGCTCCATGATCCAGCGATCGACATCTGCAAGCATCATCGGCGCTAGCCCGTCGCCGCCGGGATATTCACGCAGAGTGAGCGACATGCCAGCGGTGTGCAGCAGCCGCAGATCGTCGCACACGCGCTCGGTGGGATAATACTTGCCTTCACGAGCAGCAGCGATAAAGATCGACAAGCGACGCGCCGAATTCAACTTTGCCAGTGGTGCGCCGTGGTTGGGAAATGGCCCTCCGAGCGATATCACGCCGGCAAAGCGGTGAGCATGGTCGGCGGCAAGCCGCAAGGCCATCGTTCCACCGCACTGGTATCCCGCGAGGAAAATGCGATCTGGATGAATGTTGTATTGTTGCTGCGCGGCCGCGATGCCCCTCCACACGCTTTGCTCGGCGTTGGATATTTGCTCGGGCGACTGCACCCAGCGATACCCCGTCGCGGTGATCTTCGTCAGCGACATCGCCATCGTGCCGCGCGGTGCGACGGCCACATAATTGCGCAAACTGATCAGTGGCATGATTCTGCGCAGTTGTCGGTCGCTATCGCCGCCGCCGTGCAGCCACACCACGAGCGGATACGCGTAATTCGGTTCGTAATGCAATGGACAAAGGAGCGTGTGAGCTTGCAAGGGGTCGGCTCGAATGGTGCCGACTTCGCACCAACGATTGGATGGCAATTCGACCTCGAGCATCGCAAATGGCTGAGCTGGCAGTCGATTCATGAGCGATGAACATCGCCGAGCGGGCGACGAATCAGGATTGGGGCGACGCACGATTTGAAGCGATGGTTGCCCGATACGGGTAAGTCAACGTGTGTCGATCAATTCATTTCAATTTGATTTCAGCGACTCTACGGCGGTAGTGGGCAAGCTGTCAACGGCAATGTAAAGGATGCCCACAAACGTGAAAAGAGGCCAGCAAATGGCGCGCCGTCGAACAGACTTTCAGGATCTGTCATCCCGCGGCATAGCGAACGCCGCCAGTACTGGAAACCGAACGATCCGACAACTTTGGCAGGTTGGAAAGCCTGCATCGCAATGCTATCACCCTGTCAATGTCGCCATGACCTTTACCAATTCCTTGACGGCATCAACGCTCTTCGTGAAATTAGCCTGTTCCTGGGCCGTAAGCTTGAGTTCGATGATCTTTTCCACGCCGGAGGCGCCTAAAATTACCGGCACGCCAACAAAGTACCCGCCCACGCCGTATTCCCTGTCGCAATACGCGGCGCACGGAATGAGTCGCTTCTTGTCGCGCACAATGGCTTCGACCATTTGAGCCGTCGCGGCGGCAGGAGCATAATAGGCGCTGCCGGTCTTCAAGAGGCCGACGATTTCCGCGCCTCCATTGCGCGTTCGCAGCACGATCTCGTCGAGTCGCTTTGGATCGATTAATTGCGTGACAGGAATGCCGCCGATTGATGTACAGCTTGGCATTGGAACCATGGTATCGCCATGCCCCCCCATCAACAGTGCGGAAACGTCTTCGACACTGACTCCCAGTTCCATGGCCAGGAATGCGCGATACCGAGCTGTATCGAGCACGCCGGCTTGCCCCAACACGCGATTTGGCGGAAAGCCGGTGACTTGATAGGCGCGCTGCACCATTGCATCGAGCGGATTGCTGACGACTATTACAATGGCATTGGGGCTGCCCTGCTTGATCTCGGCTGCAACCGATCCAACGATCTTCGCATTGGTCGCCAGCAAGTCGTCGCGGCTCATGCCGGGCTTACGGGCAATGCCGGCGGTGACGACGACGACGTCGCTATTGCTGGCGTCTGCATAGTCCGTCGTACCGACGATGGTTGAATCAAACCCAACGATCGGCGACGCCTGCATCAGGTCGAGCGCCTTGCCGGCGGGCATGCCTTCGGTTGGTGGGATGTCAAGCAATACAATGTCGCCTAGTTCGGCGGCGGCACACCAATGGGCAGTCGTAGCGCCGACATTGCCGGCACCGATGATTGTGATTTTTGCACGACGCATGGGATCAAACGTGGTTCAGTATCTGGTAGTTTGGTAGATGGTTCATCGTCCGCCAACCTAGCTTAGCGACAAGCATTTGCAAAGGGGGCCGTCGATAAACATCGCCAGACAATCAAGCCCTGCGTCAACAGTCACTATGCCAGCGGCATCGCATATCGCCAAATTGCGAAGAAATGGAACGCCGTGCCGGCAATCACCAGCAAATGCCATACGGAGTGCATAAAATCGTGACGATAATCGTACGTCAGAAAAAAGATTCCCACCATGTAGCAGATTCCCCCAGCAAGCATCCACCAGAGTAGTGCAGAGGGAAGCACTTGAAAGAGTTCCGGCCCACTCAGCAACGGCATCCAACTGAGAAGCAGCGGCAAGATGGCCGATGCGGAATCTATTCGATGTATCATCCACACTTTGCTAATGAATCCGCCGAGGGCCACCGTCCAGATTGCAACGATCAGCAGCCACCAGTAGCCGCCATGCAGGAAGGTTGCAGCGATGGGCATCGTCGTGCCAGCGATGAACAAATAAATGCATCCCTGATCCACGACGCGAAAAAAATGTCGTAGCTTGGGTTTGCAAAACCAGTGCGAACAGGTAGAGGCTGCGTACACGGCTATCATGCTGACCGAGTAAACCACGCAGGCTGCCATCTGCCAGGAGTTGCCGCGGCGAGCCGCCATTAGCAGGAATGGGGTGGCCACGAGACTCAGCAACAGTCCCAATCCATGCGTAATCGAATTTGCCAGTTCTGCTCGATTGAAGGTCGTGAGCGCAATTTCAATCGCCGTCGGTTCGGTGGGCGAATCCTCTATAGCAAGGGGGGCCTCGATGGTTTGGCAAGGAGCTAACTTCATAGGGTGTTTGACGCCGGTGTAAACGGCCGTGTTCAAAGTTTTTGGCTGAAATTGCCTTGGTTTCTCTGGATCTCGAGATGGGCGAATTTCCCGTGACGCTTCGCGCTAAATCGACGCGGTTGTACCATATTTTCATACTTTTCTGTCAGACCCGCATAGTCAAGCAATAGTCTGGACTTTGTAATAAATTTGTCGGCAATGGCACAAAACTTTTCAAGCCTCCTTGCCGAATCGAGACTGGGCAATTCAATGGCGTAAATTGCGCAACAAGAATTTACCCAACTCCTTCAGCCGCCATCAGTTTGTGGGAAGGAGAAAGTCGATCTATTTTTTTTCTCAGCAACGCGAAAAACGGATTGCCGAGCGGCGGCCGAATGCTACCGTGGCAACACTTCGAACTGGAGGTGACGCAGCGGAGTCGTTCGCGCGAGCAGCTCGTGAATCGCACTTTGCCGCTAGACATCGGTGAGGTGGAAATCGCGGCCGTTAAGGTGGCAGGCAAGCCGTATAGAGTCGATGCCCAGCAGTTGCAACTTAATCGCATGAAGATCGTGAATATCGCAGCGGTGGCTCGCCGACCATTTTGGAGTACAATGACGTTCGGGGCTGCCATTTTTCGCATTGATTTGCCAACGATGTCCGCTACCGATGGGCGCCGATGGAACGTTGACCAAGCTTTCATCGGTAGTCATACCGGTTTTCAAACGCTGTTTACCGTAGCCGGTGCAAAGTCCGATCTGGATCTTTGCAAAGTGCAGATGATACAAACATCGCCGCAGCCTCCGGGATATCGAATTGGACCGCTCTTGGCCGGTGGCCTCACGCTCCGCCATGGAGAGAATTTCCGGAATTGCATATCGGTCGAAATCGCGCGGCGGCGGATTACCGAGGAGACCCCCGAAATGAATCGCTTTGAAATCCACCTTCTGGCGGCGCAGCATGCGAAGGGGGCAGTCACTTTGGGAAGCTCTCACGAGCATGACAACGAGGTCGAGCCGATTGACAAAGCGCGGATCGACGAGTTGACGATCGATCAATCGCGGCGGCTGACGAACTTGCCTGATGGGCGGATCGTTCCACGTTGGCACGGGCAATATGTCGTCCAGCCACGACATGCTTTTTGGGCCATCGAGCCGCGGAAGAGCGATCACGTCGTATTGGCAGCCGGTGATTCTGGCATGACTCTTTCGTTTACGCATTCCGAAGAAGCATGGAGTCATGACTCGTGAGCGCGACATCGCATTCGGCGCGATCGGAATTGCGAATCACAGTGGAATTGCTGGCGCAATTGCGCCACGCAGGTGGAGCGGATTCGCTGCAACTCGCTCTCGCCCCGCCAAGCAGCCTTCCTCAAGCATTGGATGCGCTGGCGGCAAGTGCGGCCGATTCGCTGCGGAACATCGTGTTTACCGACGATCGGAAGATTCGACCCAGCGTCATTGTACTCGTCAATGGTGAAATCGTCGCCGCAGCCGAAAATCGCTCGCTCGACGATGGAGACATCATTACAATCATGACGCCCATCGGCGGCGGTTAGAATTCCTCTGAGCAACAAACCGACGAACCGCCGAATCGCTGGCGCTTCGATGGTTCGGCTCGACGGCAACCGATTGATCCCATGCAGCCATTGACAGACTTTGAACGCGACGTCTACTCCTGGCAACTCGACATTCCAGGGTTGGGAATTGCCGGTCAGGAAAAGCTCAAGGGGGCGACGGCGCTCGTCAGCCGCTGCGGCGGGTTGGGGGGCGTCGTTTGCTACAACCTTGCGGCTGCCGGCATAGGCAGGCTGATCATTGCCCATGCGGGCGACGTCAAACCCAGCGATCTCAATCGGCAGATCTTAATGACCGACGATTGGATTGGCCGACGTCGGGTTGAATCGGCTGCTCGACGGCTGCGAGAGTTGAATCCGCGTTTGGAGGTCGTCGCGGTAGATGCGAATATTAGCGACGAGAACGTGGGCCAGCTCGTGTCACAAGCCGACCTAGTGTTCGATTGTGCGCCGCTATTCTCCGAGCGATTCGCGCTGAACCGCCAGTGCATGCGGCAAATGAAGCCGATGATTGAAGCCGGCGTATTCGGTTTGGAAGGTCAAGTGACGACGATCATCCCTGGGACGACGCCATGCCTTGCATGTTTGTATCCGGAAGATCCTCCCGCTTGGAAGCGAAAGTTCCCCGTGCTCGGGGCGGTTTCAGCAATAACCGGAGGCATCGCCGCGATGGAGGGAATCAAGCTGATCACCGGCCTCGGACCCACGCTGCAAGGCGTCCTGTTGTACTTCGACGCTGGGACCATGACATTCCGCCGCATCGCGGTTGCCAAGCGGCCAGGATGCTTGCAATGTGGCGGATGAAGAAAACCGGCGCCAGCGACGCGGCTCCGAATTCAATAATCATCTGCTGCGCGAAGGATCAGGCTGAGTTGTACGATCATTTATGGATGGCCGATGAGGGTGGCATTCAGAGCGTATCTCGCCGCTGTGAGCGAGTCCTTTTTTTCTTGACATCATCGGTCGCAGGCAAACATACCCAAGTCGAGGCGACGATGCTAGAATTGGAGTCGAAGGCGGAAACCGCCGGCGGGCCAAATTTGTGAGTACGATGAGGGCAACGGGAGCCACTACACACCCCATGATTTGCGTTTGCAACCTACCTGCGAATGACGGCGAATCCGTCGATCGCGTCCGCTTGACCGACCATTGCGCCGTCGATTAGGAATCATGATTCGTGTGGAAAGCCTAACGGTTCGCTTGGGTGAATTTCAGTTGGCCGACGTTCACTTTGAAGTCCCCACCGGGGAATATGCGGTCTTGATGGGGCAAACGGGGACGGGAAAAACGACGATCATCGAATGCTTGTGCGGCCTGCGACCGATCCAAACGGGGCGGATTTGGCTCGGCCGTCAAGAGGTCACGCGGCTGCCGCCGTCGCGTCGCGGCATTGGATATGTTCCCCAGGATGGCGCGCTGTTCGGACACCTGACGGTGCGCGAACACCTGGCGTTTCCATTGCGGATCCGTCGCCGGGCCAAGTCGGAAATTGAAAGTCGCACCGCGACGTTGGCACAACTGCTGAACCTGGAACATTTACTCGATCGCCGCCCCCAATGGCTCAGCGGCGGCGAGATGCAGCGCGTTGCGTTGGGAAGGGCGATGTCGTTCGAACCCGAGGTGTTGTTGCTCGATGAGCCATTGAGCGCGCTGGATGACGAAACTCGAAATCAAATGGTCGAAGTGCTCCTTCGCATTCGCCAGTTGGGCACCGTCACTGCGCTTCATATTACCCATAACGCCGACGAAGGAAAACGGCTCGCCGATCGCAGTTTCCGCTTGAATCGTGGCGTCGTTGCTTGCGAAGCGGTTCCAGCGATTGTTGAAAGCTGAGGCGATGAAAAAAAATCAACAGCGGGTTGGAGCCGTGGATTCACGCCATCGACAAGGTTGGGCTTCGACGTTCCCGATGTTGGCGCTGGCAGGATGTGCGCTGCTAGCGCTGCTCGGTTTTGCGCTGTTCAAGCTGAGCCGGCCCCAAACCATCGATTCGACCAATCCCAACACGAAACATCAGCGACAATCCGGCGAATTGATGCTCTATTGCGCAAGCGGCATGCGCGCGCCGATGCAGAAGATCGTGGAGGACTATGCCACGGAATACGGCGTCAAAGTGCAACTCCAATTTGGCGGCTCCAACACGCTGCTGAGCCAGATCGAACTATCCCGTTCGGGAGATTTGTTTCTCGCCGGGGACGAGAGCTATATGTCCCTCGCTCAGCGGAAAGGATTGTTGGCGGAGATGTTGCCGCTCGCCACCATGCAAGCGACGATCGTCGTTCCGCGCGATAACCCCGCAAACGTCCAAGGCTTCGCGGACCTGCTGCGAGACGATCTTCGCGTGGCGATTGGCAATCCCGACCAAGCCGCCATCGGCAAGATGGTCCGCGACACGTTGGAGAAAAATCAATGGGAAGCCCTCGCGCAGGCGGTGACCAAGCGCGGAGTTTTTCAGCCCACGGTGGTTGAGGTTGCGAATTCCGTGCGCGTCGGCGCGGTCGATGCTGGCGTCGTCTGGAACGCCACGGTGGCCGGCGATTCGTTGCTGGCGCTGGTCGCTCCCCCCGAGTTTGCCAAGGCAACGGCGCAAGTTGCAATCGGCGTTCTCACCTGCTCCTCGCAGCCCACGGCCGCATTGCAATTTGCTCGCTTCGCCGCTGCCCGCGACCGAGGTCTGAAGCACTTCCAATCCAATGGCTTTCACGTGCTCGAGGGAGATCGCGGGTCGGTATCTCCGGAATTGAACTTTTATTGCGCAGTCCATCGTCGCGACTTAGGATTCATCATTGACCCGTTGGAAAAGCCGGAAGAAGTTCGCGTGGATACAGTCTACAACGGCTGCGGCAGTCTCACCGCCCAGATGAAAGACGCCTTTGTGGCGGCTGGGTTGCCCTGGCGGCTCGGCGATCGGGCAGCGGGCGACGCCCATGCCCAAGGCGCGACGAATCATTCCGTCCATGCAACATGGCCGCCATAAACTTGGGTATGATCGTGTCTGGACGAAAACCCACTCGAAACGTCGAAAATCGAGCGATTGCCGGACGGTCTGACCGCGGCTTTCGCTTGGCGCTGGCGCTGATCGGAGGCATCTATGTGCTGTCGTTGGTGGCCATGCTGGCGGCGGATCTGGCCTATCTTTCGATGCCCGCGGATGCGGCGGAAAGCGCGAAAACGGGATTTTGGCGTCCGGCAATTCGTGCGTGCGACGCTTTGGCCGTCGCATTTGCCGATCCCAACATTCGCTACTCGTTCAAGCTCACGATGATTTCTTGTCTGTTCACCGCGATTTTATCGGTCATGGTGGCGGTCCCGTTGGGCTACGGGTTGTCGCGTTATCGTTTTTGGGGGCGCAATTTCATTGACGCCATTTTAGATATTCCCATCGTTTTGCCCCCGTTGGTCGTCGGGCTAAGTTTGCTGATCCTGTTTCAATTCTGGCCTTGGAGCCTGATCAGCAAGCACGTCGTTTTTCAAATTCCCGCGGTCGTGCTGGCCCAATTCATGGTGGCGGCGGCATTTGCCGTACGAATCATGCGCGCTGGATTCGATCAGATTGATACCCGCCTGGAACAAGTGGCGTTGACGTTGGGCTGCTCTCAGTCGCAGGCGTTCAGCCGCGTTGTTTTGCCTCAAGCAAAGCAGAGCATGTTGACGGCGGGGACGATCGCATGGGCGCGATCCCTCGGAGAATTTGGACCGCTGCTGGTGTTCGCCGGGGCGACGCGAATGAAAACCGAGGTATTATCGACGACGGTCTTCCTCGAACTCTCGATCGGCAACTTGCGGTCGGCTGTCGCCGTCTCGATTCTCATGGTACTGGCCGCGATTGTCGTGCTGATCGTCGCGCGCCGCTGGGGCACGCGCGATTTGTCGATTTAGGCTCCGAGATCCGCAGACTCGCGAAAATCCGTTCGCCAAGCGAAGTGCTCGAACGGATCGACGCCGGCGCGCTGGAAGCGATTTCAAGTAGATTCGCCTCCCGGCCGCCGTGAAGCCGTGCGAACCGAGAAGTTTTTTAGCCGCGTCTTGCGGCAGCGACCGTGTCGGCACAGGCCACGGGGGGATCACTGTCCCGGCAATTGCCCTTTCCAGTACAGCAGGGAAATCGCCACCACAATCAGTAGGTCCAGAATAAACGCCTGCCGGGCATAACATCGCACCGGCTGCGTACACACGTACACATCCCCGTCGGGTGTCCGCACGCGGCCGCGAACGATATGGAACAGCCCGATGATCGGCACGGCGGTCAGCAGGATGAACATCAAATCAACCCGCATCTGAAACGTCGCGTCGTGCTGGAGATAGGCCAACAGGGCCACGATCATCGTCACGAACACCGCTTGCAACGAGACAACCTCGCGAAACGAATTCGCCTGGTCGACGCACGGCTTTGCGTCTTCCGGCGGCGGTTTTACGACCGCGAACAGTTTGTCGATTCCCAACATCGAGATCTCGATTTTGGTGCATAGAGTTATGGTGGTGCGACGAAATATAGCGGATCTTCGCGCCATTCACCAGCACCACATCAAAGCCCGCCGCGCCAGCAAGGGTGCCGTGGAACGCGTTGGAAAACCAGTTCTCTCGGCATTGCTATCCGACTCGTTCGGCGGCCGTGCTATGCTACAATTGCAGGGGCCTCCGAACCGCGAGCCATTTTCGATGAATTCCTTCACCCGCGACGAGCGACATCAAGCCGGCAAAGCCCTGCGCAAGCAAGTGCCGCGCGCGGCACACGCAAATTGGAACGCCGCCGAGGCTCAGCGCGACCCCATCGAAATCATCGAGCGCACCAGCGCGGGTCGCGTGCCCAAACTCGCGCCGATTCGTTTTGGCCGAATGCTGCAAAGCCCGTTCACGTTCCTGCGCGGTTCGTCGGCGGTGATGGCTCACGATCTCGGCCCGACGCCCGCGACCGGATTGCAAGTCCAGGCTTGCGGCGACTGCCACCTCACGAACTTTGGCCTGTTCGCCACACCCGAGCGCAACCTCATCTTCGACATCAATGACTTCGATGAAACCCATCGCGCGCCGTGGGAATGGGACTTGAAGCGTCTGGCGACCAGTGTCGTCGTCGCCGCCCGTGTGAATGGCTTTTCCAGTCGGCAAAGTGAAGATGCGGCGCTCGCCTGCACGCGCTCGTACCGAGTTCACATGGCGGAATTCGCGGAATTAAGCCCGCTCGATCTGTGGTATCTCAGCATCACGGCCGAACAGCTCATCGAAACTGCGCCCTGCGCCAAGTCGCAGATTCGCCGCGGTAAAATGGCGGCCAAAGCTCGCACGCGCGTCGGCGAGAAGTTGTTTCCTAAAATTACCGAGCGGGAAGCTGGCAAACACCGCTTCGTCGAACGGCCGCCGGTGATGACGCGGATCACCGACGAGCCGACGCTCGCGGGGCTGCAAGCCGATCTCGTCAACTATCGCGAGTCGCTGCCGCTCGATCGGCGGGCTTTGCTCGATCGCTACCGCCTCGAAGACGTCGCCTTTCGCGTCGTCGGCATCGGCAGCGTCGGTACGCGGTGCTACGTTGCGCTGCTGTTCTGCGACGACGAGAATCCGCTGCTGTTGCAAATCAAGGAAGCCAACCCGTCGGTCCTCGAAGCCCACACCGCGAAGTGCCCTTTCAAGAACCAAGGCCAGCGCGTCGTCGTCGGCCAGCGCTTGATGCAAGCCGCCAGCGATATTTTTCTCGGTTGGATCGAAAATTCCGAGGGCCGCCACTTTTACGTCCGCCAACTGCGCGACATGAAATTCTCGATTCCGGTCGAGACACTGTCGCCGCGCGAACTCGCTCAATACGCCACCATCTGCGGCCACGTGCTAGCCCGCGCCCATGCTCAATCGGGCGACGCCGCCAAGATCAGCGGCTATCTCGGCTCGGGCGATCGATGCGATGTGGCGATGGCCGCGTTTGCAGCCGCCTATGCCGATCGGGTCGAACAAGACCACGCGGCACTGGTCGACGCCGTGCGCAGCGGTCGTATCGAGGCCGTCGTCGAAGAAGATCGCTGAGCGACCGCGCCACAATCGAATGATGCGCAGCTCGCCGGCTTGCGCGAGTCGATCGATTCGATCCGCCGATGATTCAATGAGCCAGGCAAATGGGAATCGACCCTTAGGGCTTGAGCAGTTCTAGCGTCCCCCACACGCTTGGATCTTCGCGATAGGGCAATCCCGGCGGGCAGCAAAAGGTGTGTTCGCCGATTTCGCGGTCGATCGCGGCCCAGTGGAAGCCGAGCCGCGGATGGTCGGCAGGCTCGAAGCCCGTCAGCGCCGCGGCAGGAATGAGACAATCGAGCCGATAGCCGTCGCGCTGCCCGTGGTGGATCGCCCGCACGATTCCGCGCGGCGGAGGTTTCGGGTTCTCGCGGGCGCGATGGATCGGCAGCAATTCGGCGACCGGTTCATTCTGCCGATGGCCACCGCCGGTTGGCAAGAAGACAAACTGGTGGCAAAACCGGCTGGCGCGGTGAATGTTGTGCGTGTCGCGGGTGTCGATCCAAACGAGAAAACCGTCGCTGTCTTCGATCCGGTTGTCGCGGCACCAGGGGGGCTGCTTCTTGCCGCGGATGGTCGCCGAAAACGCGATGCCTTGTTCGTTCCAGGCCGCCCGAACCTCGACGCGCTGCGGGCTATCGTCGAGTTCGGCAAAGCTCGGCAGGCAAAACTCCTTGCCGAGTTCGAGCCTTGGCGCCGTCCATAGATTCTTCCCGTAAAGGCAGGGAACCGCAAAGCGGAACAAGAATCGAGCATTGAGGAGCGCTTCGAGCATATGGGGGACTTCGTGCGAATGTGATTTTTAATTTTTGCATTTCTGGCCGACTCGTGCTAGCCGCAAGGAAAACAGCGAGAGGCGGCAATGGTAGCAGGGAGATTCTGGAGTGAGAATTCCCCTTGACTGCCTTTGCTTCCTTCCGTTCAAGAATGCTATCCGAAGTTGCAGGGATCGGTCAAAATACCCCCGCCGACGGCAGCCGTGCAAAAACAAAAAACCCGCCGGCGGGCTTTGAAGGCCGCGACCGGCGGGTTTTGGGAGTTGACAATTCGCGGCGGCACTGGGCCGCCGCTAGCAAGTAGCCAATTGCGACGAACAACTATTGGTCGACCGAGGTCGGCTCACCGCCGTTTCGGGTGTAGGCCCAAATGTAGATGAATGGATCAACCGAGTCGCTGATGGCGGAAACGTGACCATCGCCACTGACGTGGTTGACAATCCCGCCAGAGTGGTTACTGCTCGGCCCCCACGATCGCATCTGCGATATGTTGGGGCCCTGGGTGACGGTGCTGGCCGGCATGTAGCTTGCTAAGGGGTTTTGGACAGTCGGTCCAACATTGACGGCGTGGCCGCCGGTCGTCAGGCTATTGGGGGCCCATCGCCCCGCCGTGGTTTGATTATTGATGACGGCGCCGGTCGGATTGTTGATCAATACAGGTGAGAGTGTTGAAGTTCCTGCCGGCGCGCTCGAATGGCGAGCAGCAACGACCCAGCAGGTCGTTCCATCGAGCCAGCAGTTGACAGTCTGCTCGCGAGTTTCAGCAACTTGCAGGGTTTTGGAAGTGCCGTCCGACATGCCGGCAAGCCCTCGCCCTTTGCCAAAGCTAGTGCCGCAAAATTGCATCGCTCCATTGTCCCAGATCTTCTTCACGGTGCCATTTCCCGCTCCACCAAGACCGTCAATATGGGTTCCGGCGCACGCGTGGTAATTGGAAATTGCACACCCTTGGCCGCCGCCTTGAGTGCCCGCCGCTAGCGGAGGAGCAATAGTATATGGTGAATTCGCTCCTCCGTTTTGCGTATTAGCGCTGTTGATCTTGTCCGGGCCGGCGACACGATCGCCGGCGAAGCTTGGACAGGCCAAGACATTGATCTGCACCGAAGCTGCGTGCGGAGAGGTATTTGCACCCCCCACGAGCGGAGATGTGCCAACCGTATATTGCCCCGTAAATGGACCGTATAGAAATTTATTTGTATTGGTTGAGATCGCTTGATAGAGCGGCCCTTCTTCCATTTCCGAAAGGATTTGAACGATCCAGCTATAACCAGCGCCGGTTTGCGTGGGATAGAATCCTGCTTGAGAGGCCGCCGTCGTGCCTGTCGACTGCCCCGGTTGGTCCATGAGATTCGGGTCGATGTTCCCGGAGATCGGCGGCTGGCACTTCCGCTTGTCCTCATAGTTCTGCAGCGCCAAGCCGATCTGCTTGAGATTGTTCTGGCAGGCGTTGCGGTTGGCTGCTTCGCGGGCCGCTTGAACGGCCGGCAGCAGCAGGGCGATCAAAATGCCGATGATGGCAATTACCACCAACAGCTCGACGAGGGTGAAGCCTCGCCTAACCTTCCACGTGGACATGTTCCACCTCCTCTGAGAAAATGAAATGAAAAAAATGAGGACTGGTTCGGCCGTTGCCAGTGATTGTGAATTGCCGTGGCGCGACAACATACCGTTGCCGCTGACGACCGGCAGCTCACCACCGTCAAAGCCTCGACCAGCTTGCCTCCCAAAGCTGCTCCGCGCTTTCCTTGCATTCTGTTCCGACACTACCCATACGGAACACGGCATAAAATAAGCGCAAACCGTGTCCTATAAACACACGTCGTAGTTTATAGCACTGCGACGAGAGTGTCAAACATTTTGTGCGGTGGCGACAGGCGGCCAGGCGCTCGGCGATGACGGGTTTGGGGAAGTTTGCCGGTGCTGCCCCTTCCAGGGATGGGTTTAATCGTATGAGAGATGACAGATCATCACGAAAGTTTCAGGGGCCTCGAGCATGATGCCTGCGCATCGAAATCGATCGAATAGCACCACCGTTGGGGGATTCTGGTGGGTGGCCTGCCTGGCTTGCGCTGCCGCGGCGGCCAGCCCGCCGCTGGCCGATGCCGACCTGACCCTTGGTCCGCGGCGCGGCACATTATTGATTGTCGGCGGCGGCGGGGAGGCGATCGACGAGGAAACGGGGCGGCAGGTGTCGGAGCAGTTGTTCCGGAAGTTCGTCGAACTGGCCGGCGGAAAGTATGCGAAAATCGCGATCGTGCCGACGGCAGCTTCCAGCGACCCGGAATTCGACGGTCGAGACCCTAGCGAAGCACGGCTGGCGCGGCGCACGCTCGAGATGCCGCACGTCACGGTGGTTCACACCCACGACCCAAAAGTGGCCGACACGGCGGAATTTTGCCGACCGATCGAAGCGGCCGACGGGGTCTGGTTCGGCGGCGGGCGGCAGTGGCGGCTTGTCGATGCCTACGGCGGGACGCGCGCGCGGAAAAAGCCTTTCGCGGCGTGCTGGCGCGCGGCGGAGCGATCGGCGGCAGCTCGGCCGGCGCAACGATTCAAGGCTCGTTCCTGACGCGCGGCGATACGCGCGGCAACCTGACGATGATCGGCGATCACCAGCGCGGCTTTGGCTATATCACCAACTGCGCGATCGATCAGCACGTCGTCGCGCGAAAGCGACAGAACGATTTGATTGAGTTACTGAGCGATCCAAACCGGCAAATGAGGCGGGAATTCAATCGCCAGGCGCTGCTGGGCATCGGCATCGATGAAGACAGCGCGATCGTCGTGCGCGGCAACGAGCTGGAAGTGGTCGGCAAATCGGACGGCGCCGTGCTGGTCTACGATCCGCGCCGTTGGACCGCTGAAACGGCCGACAGCGACAAATATGTGACGCTGAAGAAAGGCGCAAGGTACGATCTGAAACGACGAGCCGTCATGGACAAAAACTCAAGCCGCAACCGTGGCCAACCAGACAAGAATGGATTGGGGTCGTCGAAGGAACTCCGATGAACGCTGCTGCGATCGAAAAATGCAGGTCGTCGTTGAATTGCCCCGTTGGGCGTGGATATTCCCTAGGAGTCTGTCCGCTTACCTCCAATTGGCCTGGAAAATAACGTGCGGATGCGCTAGCTTGGCGGTTTGTCACGTTGCATTTTCATTTGGGGTGGGGGGAGTGGTCAGGAATGGCTCGCAAGT